>JALRJG010000171.1 GCA_023261215.1 Pseudomonadales bacterium
CAGTCGAAGTCGGGATTCCTGCCTAACATATTTGTTGCTCTGGCTAAGCGTCCGGACGAGTTCAGAGCCTTTTTTAATTATCACGACGTGCTGATGGACCAACAAAACAGCAGTTTGACCAAGGCGGAAAAGGAACTGATTGTGGTCGCGACGTCCGCCCTCAACGATTGTCATTATTGCGTGATTGCACATGGTGCGATCCTTCGAATCCGCGCCAAAAACCCGCTCATTGCCGATCAGGTAGCGATCAATTTTAGAAAAGCAGAATTAACGTCGCGTGAGCGAGACCTTCTAGACTTTGCGGTTCAGATCGCGACAGAACCAGGGCGAGTGGGTGATGAGGCGATCCGCTTAATGCAAAGCCGAGGATTCTCTGAGGATGACATTTGGGATGTGATGGCAGTGACGGCCTTTTTCGCCATGAGCAATCGGTTGGCGAATACAGCGGGTGTCAAACCGAATCCTGAGTTCTACACGTTGGGTCGGCAAGCAAAGGAATCTCGAGGATGATAGGCCCGGACGCGCATCGACAAAGTGATTCGGGAACCCAAACAAGCGGATCGCGCGAGGTGTTTCAGTTTAAGCATAGGCTATCTTGGCGTTGGTAAACCTAGCGATGGATCGTAGTCGTTGGCTGGATGGCGTAGGGGGTAAGCTTTGGGTTTCCGACCTAGGGCCGGTTGACGCTGAGCAGACCCTTCTTTGTTTGCACGGCATGCGGGATCACGGGGAGAGTTTTCGCGCACTTGAACGTGAATTTCCTAGTGCCCGAGTCGTCTTACCGGATCTCCGAGGGCACGGCCAGAGTGATTGGACGGCCAGTTACACCCTCACAGAGTTTGCTGCGGATCTCGCGGCTGTCCTCGATCAGCTGGAAGTCTCGTCGATTGACCTGATCGGGCACAGTTTGGGTGGCCATATCGCAACGCGGTATGCCGCAGCCTTCGCCGATCGTGTGCGGCGGCTGGTGGTGATTGACGGCTTTGGTCCGCCCAGGTCGCAGCATGCCAACTCACCCATCCATCTTGCCGAGGGTGCGAGGCGAGAGATTGAACAACGACGCCTTGTGCCACCCTCACCCAGAGTCATGCGCGACGTTGCCGAAGCTTCGATGCGGCTGGCAAACAATAATCCCAAGCTCAGCCAGCAGGAGGCCAATCGACTCGCTGAATACGGTGTTCGCAGCGTTCGAGGCGGGGTCGTTTGGCGCTGGGATGGCCACGCACAGACGATTTGGTCGAGCTTCTCACATCGGGATACTGAACTTTTATTACAAGCGATCAAGTGTCCTACGCTTGTGGTCACGGGTGATGATGGTTTGAGCTACTGGCTTCGAATGCATCCAGAGCTCGAGGGCCAGCAGGCGCTTTATGAAGCAGAGTTAAAACGCCGTTGTGACCTGATCCCGAATGGCCAACTTTGGATCGTTGAGGGCGCTGGGCACATGGTGCACTACGATGCGCCCGAGCAACTCTACTGCGGTATCAATGAATTTCTGGCGAAGTCCCATTGAGTATGCTGAAGGCGATGGGCATCAAGGGCGTTAGGCAACACGCATTCACGCAATAAGGAAGATGAATGGCAGAACTTGGGGTGCAAATGTTTACGCTGCGGCGATGGACGCAGGACGTGGAGGCATTGCGATACGCGCTTGCTCGGGTGCATGAGATTGGGTATCGAACCATCCAAGCCTCGGCTTTCGGACCCATGGCCGTCGAGGATGTGGCTCAAGCGGTGTCCGAGGCCGGTCTCACCGTCGGAGCGACGCACACGCCTTGGACGCGCTTATGCTCTGAACTCGATGAAGTGATTCGTGAGCATCGTGTTCTGTCTTGCGAACACACAGCCGTTGGCATGATCCCGAAAGAAACCTATTTGTCGCTGGATGGGCTTGATCAGTTTTTGGTGGAAGTCGAGCCCATCGTTCAGCGCCTAAACGAGGCTGGCATAAGCTTCTCTTACCACCATCATCATCACGAGTTTCAACATTTTGATGGCCAGTCGTGGCTTTCGCATTTGGTTGAACGGTCAGACGCGATACCGCTGGGCATCGAGATTGATACCCATTGGGTGGTTGCGGGTGGTGCCGATCCTGCGGCTTGGATTCGGCGGGTTGGCCATCGGATGCCGCTGCTTCATTTGAAGGACTTTAGTTTGAGTGAATCGGACGAGCGCCGATTCGCGGCCCTGGGGCAGGGCAATATGAACTGGGACGAAATCCTGAAAGCTGCGGGAGAACAACCGATCGACTATTACTTTGTTGAGCAAGATCGATGCTATGGCGAGGACCCGTTCGAGTGTTTGCGTACGAGTTTTGATTTTTTCCAAGAGGTTGAGCGCCGATGATGCCCGTTAAAGTGGCTCTCATTGGGCTCGGTAACATGGGGCAGTTGCACGCGAAATGGCTCATGCGGTCTGAAGCGTTTGACCTTGTGGCGGTGGCGGATGTTGATCCGGCAAGAAGCGCGTTGATCGCCAGCGACGGCATCCGTCATTTTACCTCTGGGCGTTCGCTGCTTCGGTCGAAATCACTCGCGAGTGAAATAGAGGCGGTGCTGATTGCGACGCCGCATTACGATCACACATCGCTTGGTGCTATGGCTCTTAAAAAAGGGCTTCATGTGCTTGTCGAGAAGCCGATTTCGGTCGACAAGCGGGATGCGCTGCGGCTAATCAACGCGCACGACCCTGCTAAGCAAATTTTTGCAGCCATGTTTAATCAGCGGGTGCATCCAGCTTATGGTTTTTTAAAATCGGCTCTTGATGAGGAGACCTTCGGCGCACTCAGACGATTCAGTTGGACGATCACGGATTGGTTTCGCAGTCAGCGCTACTTTGACAGTGGCGGCTGGCGCGCCACTTGGCGGGGCGAGGGTGGCGGCGTCTTGTTGAATCAGTCACCTCACCAACTGGACCTGCTGACCTGGTTGTTTGGAATGCCCAGCGCAGTATTCGCGAGTTGTGGCTTTGGTCGCTGGCATGCGATTAACGTTGACGATGAAGTGCATGCGGTACTTGAATATCCGTCCGGTGTGACCGGCAGTTTTATCACTAGCACAGGTGAGGCGCCGGGTCGAAACACGCTGGAAATCGTCTGTGATCACGCAACGCTCACATTGGATTTAGGGCAGCCGCTGGTCGTTCGCCGTAACGCGCAAAGTATTTCGCAATCGATTACATCAAATAACCCCTTCGAGAAGCCTGATTGCGAAACGGAATACAAACATTTTGAGGGCGACGGTGGGCAACACCGTACTATTTTAGAAAACTTTGCCCGAGCCATCCGCGGTGAAGAACCGCTCATCGCGCCGGCTACCGAGGGCTTGGCCTCGGTTGAGTTAGCCAATGCCATGCTGCTCTCAGGAGGAACGCGAACGCGTGTGATATTGCCGCTCGATGACGGGCGTTATCGCCGTTGGCTTAACGATCAAAAGCGCAGAGAGTCGCCCAAAGGGCTGAGCTTGAACGGCAAGCGGTCAAGCGAAGTCTCTGATTTATCTGGGAGTTTTGGTTCGTGAGCTCGGGCATGCATTATGCCCCAGAGGGGCGCACCCAAACGGTCGTCTGCGCACCAGGGGACTGTGTGATTGCCGCGGCCTATTTTGATCATGGCCACATCTACGGCATGGTGGCCAATCTCGTGGCTGCAGGTGCCACACTGGGTTGGATCTTTGAGCCGGACGATGCCAGGGCTCAAGCGATGCAAAGGCGGTATCCAGAAGCACGAAGGGCCGAGCATTTCGATGACATCCTGAACGATCCGAGAGTTAGGCTGGTTGCCGCGGCAGCGATTCCGTGCCTTCGAGCTGAGATCGGGGCTCGGGTCATTTCCGCAGGTAAGGATTATTTTACTGACAAGTGTCCCTTTACCACGCTGGATCAGCTGCAGCATATTCAAGCCATGGTGGCCTCAACGGGCCAAATGTATGCGGTGTGCTATAGCGAGCGTCTGCAAAATGAAGCAACTGAGCATGCACTCAACCTAACCAAGCAAGGCGTGATCGGTGACGTGGTGCAGGTTTTGGGTCTAGGTCCCCACAGATTGTCAGCGCCGGAGCGGCCGCCATGGTTTTTTGTCAAGGATCAGTATGGCGGCATTATCTGTGA
>JALRJG010000172.1 GCA_023261215.1 Pseudomonadales bacterium
CGCTTTTTTTCTGCAACTACCCTCGGGATTGACCTTATGATGCGGTGAGCCTCATATTGGCAGGTGTGAATCGCGGTCTTAGTCACCCACTCGCTCTCATCGACAACACAGGGAACTCCTCCGATGCGTGAACACATTCGTCTTGCCTTGATGATGGCCGGAACGGCGCTCTTCACGCTGGCAGGCTATGAGTTAATGCGTTCTGCCGCGACGGTTTTATTTAAGCAAACCTACGGTGCGGAGAATCTTCCGTTTGTCATGGCCGCCATGCCGTTCGTGATGTTTTTTGGGGTATGGGAAGTTGCTAACGGCAGTTGGGCCTAAGCGAACGCTTAATCTGACGACGTTGATCTCTGCAGGCACGATTCTAATCTGCTGGCTGCTCTATCGTGCTGGGTTGGTTTGGGTGACCCCAGTGCTGTTTCTGGTGAAAGAATTCTATGTGGTGCTGCTCATTGAGCAGTACTGGAGTTATATGAATTCACAGCTGAGCAAAGATGCGGCCAAGCGTCTCAATGGACCGATAACAGGGTTTGCTGGGCTGGGGAGTGTGGCCGGTGGCTGGCTGGTTGCGCAATTGGCGGTCCCCTTGGGAACTGATGTGCTCATTCCGCTCGCTGCAGTAGCGCTCCTGCCGTCAGCGTGGCTGGCAAACAAAACGTATACGCGGTTTGGTGAGCCACTGCCCGAGGCTTTGAGTTCAGCTGAATCCGAGGCCGCCTCTCGTTTTGAGGCCACTGACTCGCTGGGTTGGCAGACCATTCGCCAATCAAAGCAGCTATCTGCGCTACTTGCCGTGGTTCTGTCTACGCAAATTATCGCCGCCGTGCTCGATTTTAAGTTCCAAGGGCTCCTCTCGAGCGCATTTGTTGGCCGGCCCGATGAGGAGACCGCCTTCCAGGGCCAGTTTTGGTTCTACTTGAACAGTGCTGCCGTGACCTTTCAGTTTGTACTCACGCCGATGCTCCTCTCATTTGTTGCGCTTCGCTGGGTTCATCTATTGATGCCGCTCGTACAGGTTGGTGCGATTGCATGGGCTCTGATGTCACCCTCGGTGATGTCCGTCGGCGCTGCGTTTTTCTTATTTAAGATGTTCGACTATTCACTGTTCAGGGGCGCGAAAGAACTGATCTACCTTCCGCTCAGCTTTAATGCACGTTATCGAGCCAAAGAGTTTATCGATGTGTTCGGGTATCGAACTGGCAAAGGGGGTTCCTCTCTCGTGATTCTGGCTCTCCAGAAGCTTGGGCTTCAGATGATGAATTATTACCTCCTCATCGCGCTGGGCTTTGCACTCCTATGGTTGCTGCTCGTCGTGCCATTGACCTCAGAGCGCGAGTCGCCGTCAGAGACGCTCTGATAGCGTTCTTCGACGCCCATCCGAAAGGGTGTCGAGTTAGTCTTCACTCAGAGCAGCCCGCGGAAATGGATTGATGGGGGAGAGATAAATCACGGTGTGGTCTAATTGCGCCGCTGCCCCTAAACAGTTCTGAACGTCCGCCAAACCTAGCCGCTGCTGGCGATGATCAATGATGAGCACGGAAGATGCTTGGTACAGGCAAGCAGCAAGCGCTAATTTTGCGCGTCCGATTCCGTCAAGCGGTGCGCCCGTCGGGCTCAGTCGGGTGTTGATGCCCAGTGGCCAGGAGAGAACCGCTTCCTTTAGACCCGTCAAGGCAAGGCAGTTCATGAGTCGGTCACCGTTTGGACTTAAATCAAATTGGGTCAGATGATCGGCCAAGCTTGCGTCGAATAAAGGACAATCAAAGTTACAAACCTGAATTGGGCCAGGCGAAACGTTGAGCGCTTGATGGATTGCCGTCTTCGAAGGGTTCTCGGATGCATCTAACTTAAGATTCAGAGCCTGGAGCGTCTTCGAAGTGAACCTTGAAGTGTCGATCCAATAGGTCCCCGCTACTGAGTCCGTCGCGTTTACAACCGATGGGTTGCGGGTGATCAGTTGGGCGAGGGTGAAAGCGTCATTGCGCGGAGTGGCGGCCTTGTCTCGCGCCATCTGTCGCTTATCTGTCTCTTCGCCAGAGGCTACCGCCGCCGAATTCGCGGTTTGAGTGTCCGAACGGACCGCCCACCAAGCCTGCCAGTGTTGTCTGTAGAGTGCGTGATAGGTTGCGAGTAGAAAAAAGCCGGCCATACTCACCTCACCGATCATCAAGCCATACACCAAGAGCCCCAGAAAAGACGCTCTGATGAATGCGGACCAAAGGGCTTGTGCAATTTCATGATCCAGAAGGGTGACCTCGAGCGTTTTGCTCGCGTCGATGAGATTTTTAAATCGAACTCGGAATCGCTGTTGGAGTCCCAAATGGCTGACGATTCTGTCCGCCATTCCATTGAACCGGGCCAGTGAACCCTGTTCAAACTCAAGGTGGCGTTTGGCGTCTGACGCTGCGTATCGAAGGTTGCTTTGCACCCGTGTTTGCCGAACAAAAATGAGCGCGATCACCGCGGCGTCCAGCACAAGAAAAGGCGTCGCGGGAAACCAGAAGAAAGTGACCATCACAAGGACGGCGGGTAACAAGAGAAATGCCGTCAATCCAAGGCGTTTCCTCTCAAGCGCTAGACTTGCCGCTTGCGTGAGGGGCGGAAAATGCAGGTGCGTGTAGGAGACCTCAACGCGCTGATCGTTGAGCCGGGTTGTGAGTCCGTTTTCGCTCTCTTCCTGCCAGGCATGATGGCTCTGATCAATCACGATATGGCGTAGCCGCCGATCGCAGAGGAGCGCGACGGCCTGCGAAGCAAAGTAAAGACCGGTAAGCCAGAGCAGAACACTCACTTGGTGGGAGGGGGGCGCGACATCAATCATGATCTTCGCTGCGAATGGCGTTGCGAGGTGAAAAATTGCCATGACAAGCGCGTAGAAGATCATGATTGAATCTTGGCGGCGTTGGTTTTTTGTGGCTCTCTCAGGATGGACCGAGGTGTGCGCAAGGGTCAGCGTCTCCCCAGTGTCAGGAGACTCAGCGATGAATTCGATGGCAATGCCCGAGAAGTGTGTTTGGATCGCTGTGCTGTCGAGCCAACATCGTCCGCGAGCGGGATCGTCGACCAAGTAGTGATCTGATTTGATTCGCCAAAGAACGATCCAGTGGTTGAGTCGCCAGTGGAGGATGAGCGGTAATTTCAGTTGGGGCAGATCTTCTGGGTCAACTTTGAAGGCGGTGCCCTCCAACCCGAAGTCCCGGGCCAGATGAATCAGGTCGCTCGCGGATGCGGGATGGTCCATCAGCGGCACGCTGCGTAGTGAACTGGTTCGGCCCTTGCACAGATGGTCACGGATCAGCGCGAGACAGGTGGGACCGCAATCGGCTTCGTGTCGTTGGAATCGGGGTTTTGGAAGCGATGGCCTGCCATGCAAGGCGCGGCTTAATAAGTCTGCCATGGCTAAGCCCTACCAGTGCGCGACCCACTCAGCGACGGTACGGCCTGCATGACCCGCGAGTGTGTAATCCTCTAGGGGGATGCTTGCGGAGACCCAGCTTCCAGGTCTAAACCCAGGCGTTAGCTCCGCATTCGAGCCAAGCGAGAGCGTCAGCAGCCCCATCGGTTCTTGGCTTTTCTGGCTGCCTTCCGCCCCTTTCAGGTTTGGGGATAGACGTTCGATGCGGGCAATCAGGGCCTCGCTCGTACTCAATTTTTGACTGCTGTTGACGGTGCTGGTGAGCAGAATCTTGCGCCCTGACGCGAGCTGATCCAAGTTCTCATACGGTAGTTGAATGGAAACTTGAAGCGCAGGTTGTTGCTCACTCATCGAGACGATGGGTTGCTCATCGGTAACAAACGCTCCGTCAGTGACGTGCCAGGCTCGAACCACACCCCCGTGCGGGACATTGAGTGGGTAAACCTTGCTGTCCTCAAGCGTTTCGAGCTTTCGGTTGAGTTCCAATTGGGTTTCTAACAATTGATGCGTTGTGGTCTTGAGCTTTAGAAAGTGCTGCCGGGTCGTCAGTGGCAGCGCGGCCAGCTCTGATGCCAGCGCGCGATATTGTCCTTTTAGCTGGAGTGATTGCTGATAACTCATTGCGGCTCGTTCAAAGC
>JALRJG010000173.1 GCA_023261215.1 Pseudomonadales bacterium
AACAGAACGCCAAACGCCAATGAGATTGCCATAGGGATGAACATGAAGGTTTCAGGATCATCATTGCTCATCAGCGGGATCAAGCCAACAAAGGTCGTCACAGAGGTCAAAATAATCGGCCTGAATCGAGCGACGCCTGCCTGTGTGACTGCTTCGACCAGCTCGACCCCTGCGGCCCTTTGGCGATTGATAAAATCCACGAGAACGAGTGAGGCGTTCACGACGACCCCTGAGAGCGCAATAATTCCAAGCAGCGAAAAGAAGATTAAGTTCCAACCCATGACGTAGTGACCCACAATCGCGCCGACCGCGCCGAAGGGAATCACGCTCATGATCACCAGCGGTTGAAAATACGATTTCAAGGGGATCGCGAGTAATGCATAGATCAACAGCATCGCCAGTAACACGTTTTGTCCCAGGCTAGATGTGACCTTGCTGCGTTCGAGTTGTTCGCCACCCAAGGAGAACTTCACGCCAGGAAAGTCTGGATTACGACAGGCCCGTCTTGGGTTCGAGAAGCTGGTGCCCGCGCTACAGATTTGCTGTTGTAACGCGGGCAAGAGCGCCTCGGCAGTAATTTGACTGCGATCGATATCACCTCGAACGCTGATGACGCGCTCCTGATCCTCTCGACGGATCGAGGAGTAACTGTATCCGTAGTCCACATCGGCAACGGTGGAGAAGGGGACCTCAGCGCCGTTGCTTAATCGGACTCTGAACTCTTCGAGGTTTCCTAGCGATTGGCGTTCTTGCTCGGGGTATCGAACCATCACCCGAACGTCGTCGGTGCCTCGTTGAATTCGTTGTGCCTCATCGCCGTAGAAGGCCTGCCGAATCTGGCGCGCAAGATCCGAAAGGGTGACGCCGAGAGATCGAGCATCGTCCCTAATATCTATCTGTACTTCCTGCTTACCGGGTCTAAACGAGTCAGAAAGGTCGAGCACGCCAGGGTACTGCTGTAATGTGGCCTTCAAATGTTTCGCTGCAGCGGCGAGCTCATCCACGTCGCGGCCCGTAATTTGTAACCCGATGGGATCACCTGCACTGAAAGAGTCTGCGCTGAATTGCAGATCAACCGCATCAGTGACGGGTCCGGTGAGCTCGCGCCAGCGGGCCGCAATGCGCGTGGAACTCCAACCTGGCCGCGTTTCGATTGGGTCCAGTTCGAGCACGACTTCAGCAAGATGTGAGCCGCCAGCGGTTCGACTCGGTGGCCCCGAGGAACGCGCGGCATTGGCGCCGATGGAGGCGAAGACGTTTCGTACGGGACCTGAAACAGACGGCCGTTTCAGATCCGCTGCAATCTCGGCTTTTAATTGCTCAACGGACGATTCAATTTGTCGCGCACCTTGCTCTGTGAGTTCGACGTTAATGCCCTCTGGCATTAGCAGGGTGGCGTAAACCCTATCGCCCTCGACGGCGGGGAAGAACTGAAAAATGACGCGGCCAGAAATGACCAGAGCCATCGCCATGATGAGGACGCCGGTTGCAACCGCCCAGGTGACCCAGCGGTAGTCCAGCGTCTTCATCAAGAGTGGCTGGTACACCGAGTCCGCAAACCGTTGCATTTGATCTGAAAAATAGCCTTGGAAGCGGATCCACTGTTGCATCCACTGAGGGTTATCCTCGGCTTTTGCACTGGTTTTTCGGTGAACGAGATGGCTCGGCAAGATGAGCATGCACTCGATAATGCTAAAGGCCAGGCAAATGATCACAACCCAGCCGATCAGTGAGAAAAAGTCGCCCATGCGGCCTGCAATCAGTAGGATCGGCAAAAATGCCGCCATCGTGGTCAGTACGCCAAAAATCACGGGCGTAATGACTTCATGCGAGCCTTCGATGGCCGCTTCTCGTTTAGACAGTCCTTTTTGCTCCCATGCGAACACGCGTTCGCCCACTACGATGGCATCATCCACCACAATGCCCAGGACCAAAATGAACGCCAACACAGTGAGCGAGCTGATGTTGAGACCCGCTGCCGGAAACATCCAAATCGCGCCCATGATGGCGATAGGAATACCCGCCGAGACCCAAAGGGCGACCTTAAAGCGCAGGAACAAGGTCAAAATGATGAGCACCAAAACGAGGCCCGCGTAAGCGTTTTGTGTCAAGGCATCGATCCTCCGGTGCAGCGGGATCGATTCGTCAATGAACACGTTGATATCGAGCCCTTGGGGCAGCGATTGTCGTTCACGCTCAATATAGCGTTTCACGGCATCTGCCGATGTAATCGTGTCCTCGTCACCGACCCGATACACGGTGACAGTCACGGCTGGATCACCGTTGTATTTCGCTTTGAGGTAGCCCTCTTGGAAGGCGTCTTTCACTTCGGCGATGTCGCCAAGCTTGAGCGCGGTGCCATCGGGCAGGGTGAGCACTTCAATTTCGGCGTACTCAAGCCCCCGATACGCTTGGCCTTGGCTCCGAATGAGGATTTCACCGCCTGCTGTTTTGACCGAGCCGCCTGGCATATCGAGTGAGGCCGCTCGGATGGCTCGGCTCACGGCGTCCAGCGTCAATCCATAGCGTCTTAGGGTGTATTCGCTGATTTCGATCGAGATCTCCCAGGGGCGTGCGTAGTTCACACTCACCTGAGAAATGCCATCCAGTGCGGCAATGTCATCCCGCATTTTCTCGCCGAGCAGTTTGAGCGTGATTTCGTCGGTCTTACCCGAGAGCACGATGCTGATGGTTTGGCCAGCAAACTGCATCGAGGAAATGATGGGCTTTTCGGTTTCCTGGGGAAAGGTGCTGATGCCGTCCACGCGTCCTTTGACGTCGTTGAGAGCCACCGTCATATCGGTGTCTGAATAAAGCTCGAGGAACGCTGAACACATGCCCTCTCGGGCATCGGTCCTTAGTTTCTCAATGCCTTCGAGGCCCTCAAGCGCCTCCTCAATGCGGATACACACCGCTCGCTCAACCTCGATGGGTGAGGCACCGAGATAAGGAACTGAAATCTGGATGATCCCTGGCTCGATGCTTGGGAATTCCTCCTTATGCATGGAAACCAGAGAGAAGGTGCCACCCACCAGCAGAATGATCATCAGCAGGTTGGCAGCGACCGGATTGTCGATGAACCAGGCGAGTATTCCTCTCATCACAAGCGCCTTACAGCAACCAATCCGGCGCAGTTTCAGTGACGCTTACTTCCATCCCGTCAACCACCGCTTGAATGGGGGAGATGTTAACCACATCGCCTGCGCTCAAACCGGACTTAACCAGAATACGATCCTGCTCAAACCGCGCGATCGCTACGTCTCGGAATCGAAGTCGATTGTCAGCATCGACAACCAAGACCTGGTTGTTTTGTCTTAGCGCGCTTCGGGGGAGTTGAAACGCATTCTTCAGCGTAATGCCTTCGATCTCTGCATTCACAAAAGCGCCAACTGGCAAAGCCGCATTCTGACCTGACCCAGTGCTCTGATCATCGGTTACCCGAGCAACCAGCGTCACCATTCTAGATTGTCGATCGATTTCAGATTCGGTGCGGACCAGTTCAGCCTCCCAGGATGCAGCGGCACCGGCGAACTGAGCACTGAGTTGAACGTGCGGTAATGGTGCGGCGTCGGATGCTGAGTGCCCATCGATCCTAGCCAAATCGAGATAGGCGAGCTGGGTATCGAGCACGGGAAGCCGAACCTCCAAGTGATCTGAAGCAAACAACTCCGCCAACGGTTTGCCAGGCGTCACGTACTCCCCTAAATCAACGGACTTGCTCCGAACCACGGCATCAAACGGCGCAACTAATTCAGTTCGGGCGGTGTCTCGTTCGGCTTGCTCGAGATTGATGATCGCCTCTTTAAGCGAGGCATCAGCCAGCCGCGTTTGGCGCAGCGCATTTTCGAGCATCGATTGGCTGATGAGTTGGTCTTTAAATAACGTTTGCATCCGCTTCAGTTCGAAGCTCGCGTGTTCGTATTCTGCAAGCGCTCGAACCTTGCGAGCCTCGGCGAGCCCAACCCGCGCGATGTAATCGGCTTGCTCAAGGCGAAGAAGCACTTCACCCGCGCTGAACGTCCCTCCGGCGTTGAAATTCGGTG
>JALRJG010000174.1 GCA_023261215.1 Pseudomonadales bacterium
ACTAATCGATTAATGTTGGCGGCGTGATCGCTGATGATCACCACATTAGGCTGGCTCAGGGCAGCGATTTGACCGTACTGGGGGATCAAAGGTCTTAAAACCTTAACCATCTCCTCCGAGGGGGCGTTGAGAACCGGTATAACCCGCGTCACGAGCTCCTCTGATTCGAGTCCGTCTTGGAAATCACCCGGATTGCCACTCTGCTTGGCCAGGACTGTTTGCACGATTTTCACCACATCGCCAGCAGGCACTGCCGCGAAGCCATGGACTTGCAGGACGCTCAGAAACAGTTCGTAAATGCCCGCCTTGTCCATTGCGGAATTGGAAACCACGGTGACATCGCCTTTAACACGAGGGTCGATAATGAAACTTTTGCCGGTGATCGATGAGACCTGCGAGATGAACTCGCGGATATCGGCATTCTTGAGATTGATCTTCCAAGCGTCCTCTGCCGCTGAAGCAGTCAGAGCGATGAGGGAAAGGGTGACGAGTAGGCACCGCTGAAAATTTACCATGGGCGAAACTGGGCCAACCGTTTAGAGGAGTTTACTGGATCCATAGACGCTAGGGTATGGGCACAGTGAGAAAAAACCGTCGACCATTTCGTTCCACTTCAACGCGAGCGCGGCCAGCAGAGCGCACTTGGTCAAAGAGCCTCGCATCATTCATCGCCACACCAACCGGCATGCCATTGACGCTAACGACCACATCCCCGGGCTGCAACCCGGCGCTGGCGATCATAGGGTTACTCGCGTTGGACCCCACGCGATACCCGCTAGCCGTTCCTTGAGAGACTGGCTCGAAGCCAAATTCTCGTATCGCTTGATCGGGGTTGCGCATCATCGTCTGGCGCAGATCACGATCGAAAGATGGAGAGGGTCTATCGGCGGGCGAGGTCTGAGATACGTCGTCGCTGCTCGACATTGGGGTGCGTCCCGCCGTTCGTGCTCGAGATGAGGTTTGGTTTCGATTCGCTCGGTTATCGGCATCACTCACGCTGGTGATGCCAAGCCGTTGCTTGGGAAAGAGCAATTTTTCGAGGCGGTTGCCCCGCTTGATTAGAACATGATCCGATTCGACGGCATGGAGCAAGGCATTCCCTGGAACCCGGTCGCCAATTGAAAATAATTCCCCACTCTTGCCTCGCTCAGCAATGATGGCGGAGGACAACGCCGGATTTTCATGGGTGAAAACGCCCTGCAATTCGAGATTGAGGCGAGTCTCTGGGGCGCTGACTTGCTCGACAACTTGTTCGGAGACCTCGCCAAAGAGGCTGAGTGTCGCCGAACTGAGTTTCAGTGGGGCTGCTGGCCCCTGGTCCGTCTCGAGAGGTTTGATCGCGGCAAGATCATCCATCAATTGCTCGCTGTCGAGGTAGAAGTAGGCTTGGTCGATGATCAGGAAGGCTAGCCAGAGAACGATGACCAGGGGTGCGGCGATTTTGGTGATCGTTTCACCATGGGCTTCAAATGCGCGTAGATCCATGTTGACCTCTCGTTCTTGACCGGAGGTTACCGTATTTTTGCTTCAAACTGCATAGAGCCGCCAGGGTTGGCGCCCGATGGATCAACCAAAGCGATGAGTTCAGGAGAGATATCGACCGTGAACCACCCGGATTGATTCACTGAAAACGCTGCGGTGGCTGAGGATTGATTCATGGCTCGCAATTGCGCTGCGGGGCCGCAATCCTTTCCGAGGAGATCACCGCTCATGGGTGGCGTATTTAAGACATAATGCTTCGACCCTGTGTTGACCGTCAGGGGACCTCCAGTCCAAGCCAGCTCGCCTGACAATTGGTCTAAGCAGGGACCAGTAAGATGCGCATGGATTGCTTCGCCGCTGAGATCGCCAGCAAGGTCGTGGCCGTACTCTTGGGCCAATTGCAGACTATCGCTTGAAGACAGGAAAAAACTTAGCGCCTGAAGCTCAACGCGATTCGAACTGACCGACAGGGTGCCGAACAGTTCGGATTGACCGTTTGGCGTCTTGGCACTGAGGTTCAGTCGAGGGCCAGGGTTCAGTCCGTCGATCTCCCAAGTGACCGTGGTGGCAGGAAAGGTCCTAAAAACCAGATCGATCTGCCCTTGCCAAATAGACCCCCTGGCATAACGAAGTTGAAGGTCATTGGGCAGATGGACCGATGGGAGCAACAGATCCAACGCGAGGCTTGCGGGAAATCGGGCTATCGCAATCAACGCGAGTGCAAGGACAAACGTTAAAGCAAGAAGACTGCGCGCCATCAATCCCACCGAACCTGATCGATATCGGTGCCTCGTAATCGATACCAAAGGGTTGGCTGGTCGAGGGGTTCATTTTCGATCCAGCCACTCTGGCTGCACCGAACCTCCGAGGGCAATTGCCCAGCTAACCACTTTGCAAAATCGAGATCGGTGGGCCAGGGTGTCACATTGTGTTTGATCCAAACGCTGCAATAGTTTTTGTAGGCGCGATCCTGAATAACGATTTCTGCGCGTTCGCCCACTGCAGAGAAATGACCCGAGATCTGCTGTCCGATGGGTTGCCACGCTTCGACTGCCAGTTCGATCGTAAGACGCGACTGAAGAAGTTCGAGATCGGGCGCTCTGATATAGGCCTCCAAATCTGGAAATCGAGTGGTCATGGGCGCACCAAGAGCGAGCGCATAATTTCATAGTAGAGATCGATCAGACCCATGAGTTCGGTCACCCTGACGTGTTCATCAATCTTGTGAATCGAGCTGTTGGTGACCCCCAGCTCAACGACATCAATGCCGTAAGGCGCGAGAAATCGGCCATCTGACGTCCCGCCACCGGTGGAATGGACCGGTACTTGGCCACACACTTTTAGAATCGCTGCATCGACCACGTCGAGCAATGGCCCTTCACCAGTTAAGAAGGGTTCACCTGAGAGCGCCCAGGAGAGTTCGAATTCATCCAATGTGGTGCTCAGAGCATCTTGCGTCCAAGTCATCAAACGGTCTGCATTCCAGGCTGTGTTATACCGAAAGTTGAAGTCGATTTCGCAGTCCCCGGGCACAACATTGGTTGCGCCGGTACCCGCATGAATGTTTGTGACCTGCAAGGTCGATGGCGGGAAGGCGCCATGACCTTCATCTAAGGGTCGATCACACAGATCCGAAAGTGCTTTAGCGGCGAGATGAATCGGGTTTACCACGCTCTCCGGATAAGCCACGTGTCCCTGTTGTCCTTTGACCCGCAAGCGACCATTAAGAGAGCCTCTTCGTCCGACGCGGATCGTGTCGCCCAGGACTTCGCTGCTTGAGGGTTCGCCCACGATCGCGTAATCGACTTTGATACCCGAATCGACCAGCGCCTTGATGGCGAGCTTGGTCCCATGTGTCGCAATGGCTTCTTCATCGCTTGTGATCCAAAATCCCAGCGAGCCATTGAACTCCGGGTAGTCAGTCAAAAACGTTTTTGCGGCAATGGTCATGGCGGCCAGTGCGCCCTTCATATCGGCCGCACCTCGTCCGTAAATAATGTCGTCTACGACAGTCAACTTGAAAGGATGGTGGGTCCACTCTGCTAAAGGGCCTGGTGGCACGACGTCAGTGTGGCCAGCAAAAATCAGCGTGGGGCCAGGATGAGCGCCTTGTTTGATCGCCCACAAATTGCGGACATCTTCGAAATCCAGTTGCTGTCGTTCAAACCCCTCGCGGCTTAGCTGGTCAAAGAGAATCTCCTGACAGCCCTCGTCGTTGGGCGAAACAGACGGTCGCTCAATCAAGCGGCGGGTAAGCTCGAGCAGAGGTTGCCGAGTCATGGGGTCCGGCATTCGCGGGTTCTCCATCAGTCTGGCTGAGTTTGCCTAGTTTTTAGGTCGTTGGCGCCTAGTTATGGCTGTGAAGCATCTCGTTAAGCACGATGGCTTTTTTGTTTGTTCGACACTGAACCTGGCCTGTCTGCGAATGACGGATAAAAAGCAAGTCGCTCTGTCCATTGAGCTCTCGGGCTTTAACTTTTTTGACTGGCGCAAGGGTCTCATCCAATACCTCGAT
>JALRJG010000175.1 GCA_023261215.1 Pseudomonadales bacterium
AAGGGTGGGTCCTCCAAACGACCCACATGGTCCATGCCCCAATAGCCACCCCAAAGGCACGCGAGCATCACTAAAACCACATAGATCGGTCGATCGATCCACCATCCGACCACGCGCGTCAAAGGGGTTTCAGCGAATGCGTGGGTAGTCATTTTCTAGCGTCGGCGGGCATGGGCCGGACCACCATGCCGTCTCGTAATTGATGGCCCCCAGCGGCAACGAAGGCGTCGCCGGGCGTGAGTCCCTCAAGAATCTCGATTTGCACGCCCCGAATCTCCCCCGTTTTAATTGGCTGAGGTGATACGGCGCCGGTCGCGCTGGAGAAACGCCAAACATAAAACCCGCCCCCGGGCGCTTCGTGGACGGCCTCGATTGGGACTAATGGGTGCTGGTCCATCAATGCGCGCTCTGCAAACACGGTGACATTCATCCCAGGAAGCAAGCGCACGCTTTGCGATGCTGGCATCACGAGGGTCACCATGTAACTCTGTGCGACCGGGTTGGCCTCGCCGGAAAATTCTTTAAGGGCAAGCGGAATGCTTTCCTCAGTGTCAGGCAAAATCGCCCAAAGGCGAACGATTTGCTGCTGATTCAGTGCGCTCACGAGTCGTTCGGGCACTGCAATACGAACAAAGACTTCACTCAAATCGGTGAATCGAACGATGGCTTGGCCCGCGCCCACGAACGTGTGATTGTCCACAAACCGTCGACTCAGAAGGCCATTAAACGGTGCCCTCAGCTCCGTTTCCTTAAGCTGTCTGCGGCTCATGTCCAGATGCGCGCGTACGAGATCCAACTGAGCGCTGGCCTGATCGACGAGGGCGGGCGATATGGCATTGTCCTTCAAAAGGGATTGCTTGCGCTTGAAATCGAGCTCAGCGAGTTCAAACTGAGCGCTCGCTTCTCGAACCTGAATCTCAAAGGGCGTTTGATCCAGTTGAGCGATGAGCGCACCCTGGGGGATTTCATCGCCTTCTCTTGGCGTTAGAGCTGCGAGTTGTCCGGGCACTTCGAAGGCTAAGTCCACAGTTTGCGCAGCATCTATCTTGCCGACAAATTGATTGATGAGTGTGGACTCTGGCGCCTTCAAGTAACCAATGACCGCCGGTTTAATGGGACGAGCGATGTCAGTTTCAGTGACCGCCGCTTCCTCGCAGCCCAGCAGTGCGATGACGGCCCCAAGCATCAGGTGTGAGGCTAATCTTGACCTTCTCCAGATCGGGGGGGGCAGTTTCGACGGGTTCGACATGTGAGGTCCTGGATTCGTTGTGCTGCTCGGCTTCCTGAGATCCATCTGGCGCCGGCGCTCTTTGCTTTGTAGGTGATCCTTGCGCTGCCCTTTGAATCAAGATCAAAAGCGCGGGGCAGGTTGTGGGTTCGCGGGAGCCGCCAGGCCTTGAACCGGAAACTCTATGCCGCGCAAGGTAGCAAAAAAATGTAGCAGGTGCTACATGAGCGCAAACACTTGCTTGAAGGTGCGTGATTGCTGAGGTTAACTGAGCGAACTGACAGGTTGTGAACACGCGCGCGGCTTGGGCGCTCAGCGGGAAGCTTCGCCCACTTTGGTTTCTTTTGGTTTGCGCTCTCAGCGCGACATCGATTGAGGGACGAAAAATCCGCACACGCAGGCTCATTGGACGTGGGCCTGCGTGAATACGCGATGCGCTGCGCGCCATCTGATCAAAGGATAAGAGCCCCTGGGCTCGGCGCGCAGCACTGTTCGATACTGGGTACGAAAAAGGAGAAACAAGATGACAAAGATACAACGATGTTTATCGGTTGTTTTAGCGATGGGTGCACTATCAGCCGCACCGATTGCCTCGGCCCATTCAGGTCCTTCTGTACCGGAAGCGATGGGCTTAGAGGAAATCGCTCAAGCGTTTGGTTGGGACTTTGACGCCGCAGAAGTCGTGGCGGAAAAAGTCTCTGATTCTTTGTACGTGCTATTCGGTGTGGGTGGCAACATCGCCGTTTCAGTCGGTGATGATGGGGTGCTGATCGTTGACGATCAGTTCCCAGAAATGATGGATCGGGTCAATGCGGCGATCGGTTCGCTCGGAGGCGGGGCGGTGGATTTCGCCATCAATACGCACTGGCATTTTGATCATGCGGACGGTAACCAGTCTTTTGGTCCTGAAGGCACCTGGATCGTTGCGCAAGCGAATTCCCGCGAAAAAATGCTCACAGATCAAGTCATTAATCTGGTTAATGTTGCCTACGCGCAGAAAGCCTATCCGAAGGATGCGCTGCCCGTGATGACTTACGATGATTCGATGCAGTTCCATATGAACGGTGAGCAGCTCGACCTCATGCACTTTGGCGCTGCACACACGACGGGTGATACCGCCGCTATTTTCAGGGGCAGCAACGCGGTGCATCTCGGCGATGTGTTTAATAACAGTGGCTACCCCTTTATTGATGCCGGCAACGGGGGAACCTTGGACGGTGTGATCCATTTCTGTGAACAGACCCTTGCGCAGATCAACCAAGAGACGGTGGTCATTCCTGGGCACGGTCCTTTGTCAGACTATCAAGGACTCAGCGATTACATCGATATGTTGAAAGATATCCGGGGGCAGATGATGGCGCTCATTGAAGACGGTGCGTCGCTCGATGACGTCTTAAAGAGCGGCATTACCAAACCGTACGACGCCAAGAACGGCGATCCTGGACTGTTGCTCAATCGGGGTTACTTCAGTTTGACGCACAAGGTGGTGGATCGATGAGACCCTGCTGGCTGGCGTGCTTGATTGCGTTGGGCCTCTCACCTGTTGGGTTGCAGGCAGAGACCACCCTGATTTGTGAGCGATTGATCGACGTCAGAGAGGGTGCGGTTAAATCCTGGCAAGCCATTGTTATCGAAGGTGACCGAATAAAAGAGGTCTTGCCCGCGTCTCAACTGAGCGAGTCGAAGGGGACAACGATTCGATTGGAAGATCAGACGTGTATGCCAGGGTTGATGGACATGCACGTCCATCTGATCAGTGAAACGTCGCCTGATGGCTTCGCAAAGCAGTTCAAGTGGAATCCCACCGACTACGCCTATGGGTCGGTTAAATTTGCTGAGCGAACGCTACAAGCGGGATTCACATTGGTTCGAGATTTAGGCGCGAGTGATTCGCTCGCTATTAGCCTTCGCAATGCGATTGAGCGCGGCGATATCTCGGGTCCGAGGGTGCTCGCGGCGGGTAAAAGCATTGCCACGACGGGTGGGCATGCAGATCCAAGCAATGGCCGTAATCTGGCCCTGATGGGTGACCCTGGGCCAGCAGCTGGCGTTGTCAATGGGGTGGTTGAGGCGAGAAAAGCCGTGCGGCAGCGGTATAAAGAAGGCTCAGACCTCATCAAGATTACGGCAACCGGTGGCGTACTGTCGCAAGCTAAAAATGGTCAGAATCCCCAGTTCAAGTCGGATGAACTTGAAGCCATCATCGACACCGCAAAGGATTATGGCTTCAAAGTGGCCGCGCACGCGCATGGCGCTGAGGGCATGCTGCGGGCGGTGGAAGCCGGTGTGGACTCCATCGAACATGGTACGTTCATGAACGAACCGGTGATGAAGGCCATGAAGAAGCGAGGAACCTACTACGTGCCGACCATCATCGCGGGTAAATTTGTTGCGGAAAAAGCTGAAATTGATGGGTTCTTCTCTGATTTGGTTCGGCCCAAAGCACGCGAAGTGAAAGACAGCGACGAAGTTGCGCAGGTTGGCACCATCTCGGCCAACGGCGAAGCTGAAATCGGCCGTTTCATCGCAGACGCGATGCAGAAAGTGGGCAACGAGGGTGTGATCACCGTCGAAGAGAACAAAGGCCTGGCCACCGACGTAGACGTCGTGGAAGGCATGCAGTTCGACCGCGGCTACCTGTCGCCCTACTTTGTGACCAACCCCGACAAAATGGTCGCTGAACTGGAAGACTGCATGATCTTGCTGCACGAGAAAAAACTCTCGTCGCTGCAGCCAATGGTTCCGCTGCTGGAATCGGTGATCCAGTC
>JALRJG010000176.1 GCA_023261215.1 Pseudomonadales bacterium
GGGTAGGTCATGGTTGGGTCGCCCTGTTCATCGACGTAGG
Organism: Pseudomonadales bacterium; assembly: GCA_023261215.1. Lineage (GTDB taxonomy): Bacteria > Pseudomonadota > Gammaproteobacteria > Pseudomonadales > Azotimanducaceae > UBA9926. Next base: position 41 of record JALRJG010000176.1, read on the forward strand.
CGAGCGCCGCCAGTTTTTGATCAGCAAGAGTCGCCACGTCAGCGAGACTCGGGGCCACACGCCCCTCGCCATGGGAAACCACAATCGGAAGCAGAGAACCCACCAATTCCTGCAGAACCAGGCTGTTTGAATCGAGCACTTTGACTTGCGAGAACCTGGCTTCAAACTGCTCGGAGGTATTTCGCAAAAATGTGGGCCAAGACTCCGCACCAGGGATGAGCGTTCTTAGTTGGCTGAGCATTTGACACCCGTTACAAACCCCCAAAGTCAGCGTGTTGTTTTGGTTGAAGAACCGCTGGAACTCGGACTTCACGGCCTCATTCATCAAGATCGACTGTGCCCAACCCGTGCCCGCACCTAGGACGTCGCCATAGGAAAACCCACCACAGGCAGCGAGCATCTGAACGTCACTCAATGACTTCCGGCCCGAAATAAGATCGGACATGTGCACATCGAACGCATCAAACCCCGCAAGGGTAAATGCGGCAGCCATCTCCGACTGGCTGTTCACGCCTTGCTCGCGCAAAATCGCCACCCTAGGCCTCGGCTTGTTGGCAGAGCGCTTTGACTTCAATTGAGTGAGCGCTGGGCGAACATCGAGTACGAGCGCAGGTAATGCTTCGGCGGACTCAAGCGCGTATTCGGAGGCCGCTGCCTCCGGATGATCGCGACGCCTGGCAATTTGATGGCCCACAGAGGACCAGCTGCGCCTCAGCGACGCGGCTTCTTCATCCAGGACCACCGCGCCCTGATGTCGAACGACCAACTTTGCCTCACTCGAGACTTCCCCTAAGGGGGTGACCTTAAGGTGGCGCGCCTGCCCCTCACGTTGGAAGGCTTCGGCCTCGTCTGCTTCAACCTCGATCACAATGCCCAATTCCTCGTTGAGCAAAAATGCCAGCAGCGCTTCAGCATCCGGCACCCGTAGATTTGCGCCCAACCCTCCTGCAAACATCATTTCGCTCAAAGTGGCGATCAACCCACCATCCGAACGATCGTGGAGCGCGAGGATCCGCTGGCGCACAGCCTTATCTTGAAGCCAATTCCAAAGGGCACTTAATCCGTCATAATCTTGCACGTCTGGGCATGCGCCCCCTAATACGCCGCTCACCTGTTGGGCGATAGATCCGCCCAGGCGACATTGGGATTCATTGAGTTCGATCAGCAAGAGTGTATGACCCGCAGCATTCAGCTCGGGCGTCAGTACCTGCCTCACGTCAAGCACCGGTGCAAATGCTGAAACAATGAGCGACACCGGCGATACCACCGTTTCGCTGCTTCCGTTGTCTTGCCAAACCGTCTTCATGGACATCGAATCTTTGCCCACGGGGATACAAATCCCCAGAGCCGGTGCCATGTCCATGCCCACGGCCTTGACCGTCGCGTAAAGCTTTTCATCCTCAGAGCCAAACCCGCTCGCCGCCATCCAGTTAGCGGACAACTTCACTCGATCAAGTGCCCCAATCTGAGCAGACACAAGATTCGTTAAACTCTCGGCTACCGCCATGCGTCCGGAGCTCGGCGCATCTAAAACAGCAAGCGGTGTGCGCTCGCCCATCGCCATGGCTTCGCCTTGGTAACCCTCAAACCCCGCCGCCGTCACTGCCAGGTTGCTGCATGGGACCTGCCGCGGCCCAACCATTTGATCCTGGACGGTCAGGCCACCCACGGTGCGATCGCCGATCGAGATCAAAAACCGTTTGCTAGCCACTGTGGGATGTCTCAGCACGGCGTGGGTGAGCGATTCAAGCGTCTTCGTTAGTGCGGGGTTGCTGATTTCGCCGGATTCTAGGCCAGGAACTCGCTTTTGCATTTGGGGCGGCTTACCAAAGATCAACGATAAGGGCACGTCCACAGGCGGTTGATGAGACGCCGCATGATCCACAGTCAGTTGGGGTTCAGCGGTTGCAACGCCCACCACCGTCGCGGGGCATCGTTCGCGCTCGCATATCGCTAAAAATCGAGCCACATCCGCCTGACGGACCGCCAAAACGAATCGCTCTTGCGCTTCGTTGCACCAGATCTCGAGCGGGCTCATGGCTTTGTCGGCCGAAGGAATGGCATCCAAATTGAAGTGACCGCCCCATCCGCCATCTTTTACGAGCTCCGGCAATGCATTTGAAAGGCCGCCCGCGCCCACATCGTGAATAAACACGATCGGATTGTTGTCTTGCATTTGCCAACAACGGTCAATGACTTCCTGACAGCGCCGTTCCATTTCAGGATTACCCCGTTGCACACTCGCAAAATCGAGGCCTGCATCGCCACTGCCGGACGCCTTCGAACTTGCGGCTCCGCCCCCCAAGCCAATCAACATCGCAGGCCCCCCCAGCACGATAAGGGCATCACCCGCGCGCATCTCGCCTTTATCCACCCACTCCTTGCGGATATTGCCCATACCGCCAGCCAACATAATGGGTTTGTGATAACCCCAGCGAAGTCCCCCATGGGCCATATCAAAGACCCGGAAATAGCCCGCGAGGTTCGGTCTGCCAAATTCGTTATTAAAGGCCGCACTGCCGATGGGCCCGGCAATCATGATCTCCTGAGCCGAAGCAATACGATCGGGCTTCGACGTCTCCTGCTCCCAGGGTTCTAGCTCATCGTCTAACAATAAATTCGAGACGGAAAACCCGGTGAGCCCTGCCTTCGTTCGAGCCCCTCGACCCACCGCTGCCTCGTCTCTGATTTCGCCGCCAGCGCCCGTTGCGGCGCCTGGGAAGGGGGCAATGGCGGTTGGGTGATTGTGGGTCTCAACCTTCATCAAGATGGGCAAGTCACCTTCAGAAAAGGTGTACTGACCAGACTCTCCAAGCGGTGCGAGATACGCTCCAGCGAACCCTTCGATCACTGCCGCGTTATCGTGGTAGGCGCTCAATACCGCTCGACCCTCGGTCACCTGATAGGTATTCCGAATCATGTCGAACAGACTGTGAGATTGGGGCTCGTTAGCAATCCACCAGTCCGCTCGGAAAATCTTGTGTCGACAATGTTCCGAATTGGCCTGAGCAAACATCATCAATTCAACGTCGGTGGGATTGCGACCCAGTTCCTGATAGGCCGAGACCAAATATTCAATCTCATCCGCTTCAAGGGCGAGTCCCAGCTCGGCGTCCGCTCGAACCAACGCACGCGTACCTTCCTGAAGAACATCAACCTCGGTGAGTGATCTGGGCGGAACTTCCTCGAATAATTGCTCGGTCTGACTCAGATCATCCAGCACCGTTTCAACCATTCGGTCGTGGATCAGGCTTTTGATCCATGTCTTTTCAGCATCTGTTAAGGGTTGATCTAGGTGCCATCGATAGACAATCCCCCGCTCAATACGCGCGACGGCCGTCAACCCACAAAGGTGGGCAATCTCTGTCGCTTTTGAACTCCAGGGCGAGATGGTGCCAAGGCGCGGCACACAGTACCAGGTCACATCACTGTGTTCGCTTTCACCAGACGCTTCATCCGCATTGAGCAACGTTCGAAGGCCCGAGCGCTGCGCCTCAGACAACCCCTCATCGTCTTTTAGAAAATAGAGATAGCGGGCGTCGAGCAGTCGCGCCCTCACGCCAGCTGCGTTGATGGCGGCCTGTATCTTTTCCAATCTGAACGGCGATAACGCAGAGCCGCCTGCAAGCTGACGCATGAAGACTTGTCCCGAGGGAAAGCCTTAGTATACCGTTTGCTTTCAGGTGATCGGACCGAATCACGCCCAAAATTCACAACAATCGGTGGATATCCAACCCATGGCCGAGGAACTCAAGATCGACCCCAGCCTCGATCGAGCCAGCGCTTATCGTTTACTGCTGCCCCAAGTGGCTGCGCTCATCGAAAATGAACCAAGCTGGATCGCCAACCTTGCCAACACGGCCGCGGCGATAAAATCTACGTTTGATTTCCTTTGGGTCGGTTT
>JALRJG010000177.1 GCA_023261215.1 Pseudomonadales bacterium
CGAGGTTGTGATTGCGACCGGTTGCTGTGGCGTCGGTGGGGTTCGTCCATCTCGCCTTAACCTTCAAGGGGAAAAACCGATTTTCGGCGAATCCCGATACAGATTGATCGAGATTGGGCGCGGACGGGTGGGCGAGTTTTAAAATGCCTCTTAGATCTGCCCTCTGAGGCAGGTCAGCCGTCAGGCGCCCTGGATGTGAGACAATTCGATCGGTGATCGGGAATGCGTTCGACTCATTCCTGTATCCGTTTCCGCCCGGCATAGACCATTCGACAAGACAGAGGAAGGAGTAGACGCATGGACATCGTATGTTTGGACTTAGAGGGCGTGCTCATTCCTGAGATTTGGATCGCGTTTGCAGAGAAAACCGGAATCGAGAAGCTGAGAGCCACCACGCGTGACATCTCTGACTATGATGAACTCATGAGCATGCGGCTTGCGACGCTCAAAGCCCACGGCCTTGGCATCCATGAGATTCAATCGGTGATCGGTGAACTCTCACCCTTACCTGGCGCAAAAGATTTTTTGGATGATTTGAGGCAGAGCTATCAACTGGTGATCCTGTCGGACACGTTTTACGATTTTGCCAAGCCCTTGATGGCGCAGTTGGACTGGCCAAGCTTGTTCTGTCATCGGTTAGTGATCGATGATGCGGGCGTGATTCAGGACTATAAGCTCAGGCAGAAAGACCCTAAGCGACATGCGGTAGAGGCTCTGAGATCGCTTAACTTTAGGATTTTTGCGGCGGGTGATTCTTACAATGACACCACGATGCTCGCTGCCGCCGATCAAGGATTCCTGTTCTGCGCACCAGATAACGTGAAAGCAGAATTTCCTCAGTTCGCTTTTACAGAAGATTATTCTGAGCTCCGGGCGATGATCGATGCCGCGGCATCAGCGCCCTGAATACAAGGCTAATCGTTGTATGCAAGGGCCATCAAAGACGGATTGTGGTAGTCTTGAGCGCTCAAAGCGGGGCGCTAATCATCAAACGAAATGACTCGTGTTGAGGGAGGCTCGTCAGGGGCTGCGCGAGGGGTTGATGGCGCGTGGCTGCCGATTAAGGGCAGACCCAGTGGTCGCGTATGAATCGAGTCGAGCGGCCTCATTAGGGTTGACTCACTACTCAACACTAGTTGAACAAAAGTTAGAAAAAGAGATCGGCGATGGGTGTTCAAGACGTCGGTTCGGTGAGGTGGAGTAGGATTAATGACGCAGAGTGCAGGCGCAAAATTTAGGCAGGCGATCAAAGAAGAGCAGCCGCTTCAGGTCGTTGGGACGATCAATGCGTACACCGCCATCCTGGCTGAATCTGCCGGCTACAGGGCAATCTATCTTTCTGGCGCAGGCGTTGCCAACGCATCTTTTGGTCTGCCTGATCTTGGGATGACGTCGCTTAATGACGTGCTGGAAGATGTCCGCAGGATCACCAGCGCATCTTCGTTGCCACTATTGGTGGATGTCGACACAGGGTGGGGAGGCGCCTTCAATATTGCGCGTACGGTTAAGGATATGATCAAGGCCGGCGCCGCTGGCATGCACATCGAAGATCAGGTGGCCCAAAAGCGCTGTGGTCATCGTCCTAATAAAGAAATCGTCTCTCGCGAAGAGATGGTGGATCGCATTAAGGCCTCTGTGGATGCGAAGACCGATGACGCGTTTGTGGTCATGGCGCGAACCGATGCCCTGGCTGTGGTCGGTCTCGATGAGGTGATCGAGCGTGCGGTGCTTTGCGAAGAAGCTGGCGCGGATGCGATCTTTGCAGAGGCAATGACGGACCTCGAGATGTATAAGCAGGTCACGCAGGCAGTATCCATTCCGGTGCTGGCAAATATAACGGAATTTGGGTCAACCCCGTATTACACCACTGAGGAACTGGGGTCCGCTGGCATCGCTATGGCTCTGTACCCACTGTCCGCTTTTCGTGCGATGAATCAAGCCGCGCTCAATGTCTACACCACGCTTCGTCGAGAAGGGACTCAGGTGAGCTTGCTCGAGACCATGCAAACGCGCGCAGAGCTGTATGAATTCCTCGGCTACCATGAATTTGAACAAAAATTAGATGCGCTCTTTAAAGACAAGTCGGGCACCAACGATTAGGCGCGGTTCGCCAGCCTATTGGATGGGTCAGGAAGTCATGCGCTCAGGCTTAGTGCTCTGCGCGGGCCTTGAACGAAGCAAGTTCTCAAAGACAGACACTGAATCAAAGATACAGAATACGAAAGAGACGCTCTAAATAAGCGTCGTTACCAAGACAGCGTGGGAGGAGATCAGGGCTATGGTCGAGAAGAAATTAGGTGGCGCGGGGCTGCGAGGTCAGTCTGCCGGTGAAACAGCATTGTGCACGGTCGGCAAGGAAGGTGCGGGGCTGACCTATCGTGGGTACACCATTGAGGATTTGGCGGCGAACGCGCAGTTTGAAGAAGTCGCTTACATGCTGCTGTATGGCGCGCTGCCGACCCAAAGCGAGCTTGATGCCTACAACAAAAAACTGATATCTCTCAGAGAGTTACCTGAGGATCTGAAGAAAACTTTGGAAATGATTCCCGCATCCACACATCCCATGGATGTGATGCGAACGGGGTGCTCCATGCTCGGTAATTTAGAGCCCGAAAACGATTTCTCACAGCAGCAGGAAGCGGCAGATCGATTGCTTGCGGCACTGCCCGCGATCATCTGTTACTGGTATCGCTTCAGCCATGATGGCGTCCGGATCAGCACGGACACGGGTGAGGCCACCATCGGTGGGCACTTCCTGAAGATGTTGCTGGATGATACGCCAAGCGACGTGCACCGAGCCGTGATGAACTGCTCTTTAATCTTGTACGCCGAGCATGAGTTTAATGCCAGTACTTTCACTGCGCGTGTCTGTGCCGCCACCTTGAGCGACATGTACTCGTGCGTTACTGGCGCCATTGGTTCACTTCGCGGACCGCTTCATGGGGGTGCCAACGAGGCCGCGATGGAACTCATCGAAAAGTTTGATTCAGTCGACCAAGTGGAAGCGCAAGTGCTTGGCATGCTCGAGCGCAAGGAAGTGATCATGGGCTTTGGCCATGCGATCTACCGAACCTCAGATCCGCGAAACGCCCTCATCAAAGCATGGGCGGATAAATTGGCTGATGAGAACGGTGATCGGACGTTGTTTGACATTTCCTGTGCGATTGCTGACACCATGTGGAATACCAAGGAATTGTTCCCGAATGCAGACTTTTTCCACGCGTCCGCTTACAACTATATGGGGATTCCCACCAAGATTTTCACGCCGATTTTCGTGATGTCGCGCGTAACGGGTTGGGCCGCGCACGTGATGGAGCAGCGGTCGAACAACCGATTGATCCGCCCGAGTGCGGACTACATCGGTCCTGAGATTCGGCCTTACTTGCCGATTAATGAGCGATAAGTCGGCAGTTTCAGTTCCAGCCTTTGATGTCTTGGACCACGCCTGACCTGTGCGATGCGTTTAGCGAGCGCTTGCGCATCGCAGAGCCGCTATTTCGTGATTTCGGTGGGGAGCCCAAATTCAGTGGGCCCGCTGAAACCATCAAGTGCTTTGAAGATAATTCACGGATCGCTGAAACGGTAGCTACAGAGGGTCGCGGGCGCGTGCTGGTGATCGACGCGGGCGGCTCCGTTCGTTGTGGCATGTTTGGGGATAATCTCGCTTCGAAAGCCATCGAGAACGGGTGGGCGGGCGTCATCCTTTGGGGCTGCATCCGAGATGCTGAAGTCATCGCGCGGCTCCCCCTTGGTGTGAAGGCACTGGGTGTGCATCCGCTGAAGAGCGTGAAGCAGGGGGCTGGTACCATGGCCTGCGATCTGCACTTCGCAGGGATCGATTGGCATCCAGGGAATATGATTTACGCCGATCTCAACGGCATCTTGGTGTCAGAATCGGCTTTGCCGAGTTAGCGTCTCTCTTCTTCTCTAAG
>JALRJG010000178.1 GCA_023261215.1 Pseudomonadales bacterium
GACTTTTCGACCTAAGCCCTCTTGAGGGTCCGATGACGGATCACACCGGGCAGGCGATGCCCCACTCCGATGCCGCGTAGTCGACGCCCTGCGGGCTCGCAAAGCACCCTGCGGGCTGGGCAACGTGGTCAAAACGCCCGGTACTCTCTGAATCAATTTCTGTTGGTATCGATTAGACATTGCGACGCGGGGGGCGCCTCGTATAATCCCTATAGACTGCCGATCGTCGATTCATTGTTCTAGGAGCAAACAATCGCACACGGCCGCTCAATCAACACAGCCTCGACGCAAACGCGCGAGCGCTGTTTTGTTTGAAAGTAGGTAAAATCTACCACGAGTGACCGGGGCGACTCCGCGTCAGGCCCGCTCACCGCTCAAGCCCATGGATTCGGAGACCCAAAATGAGTGAAGCACCCACATTAGCCGTGATGCAAAATACACTGGATCGCCAACGGCAAGCCCAAATCAAAGGGGGCGAAGTGCCCGCTTCTCTCCGGATCGACCGATTGAAACGCGCCATCGCGGTCCTGGAGACACATGGCGATGCCTTCTGCGATGCGATGAGTGAAGATTTCGGCAATCGCAGCCTTGACGCGTCAAAGCTCACAGACATCCAAGGCGCGATTGGGCCTCTAAAAGATGCCGTGAAGCAGGTTCGCTCTTGGATGAAACCAGAGCGACGCAAGGCCACCTTTCCCATGGGTCTGCTCGGTGGCCGCGCGAGAATCGAATACCAGCCGCTTGGCGTTGTGGGTTGTATCAGTCCCTGGAACTTTCCAGTGCAATTGACCTTTTCACCTTTGGCGGGGGTGTTTGCGGCGGGCAATCGAACCATGATCAAGCCCTCTGAATATACCCCCATCACCTCTGAATTAATGAAAACCACCCTGGAATCCGCTTTTGATGAAGAGGAACTCGCCGTGTTCACGGGCGGACCGGAGGTTGGCAGCGCATTCTCTCAGCTTCCCTTCGATCATTTACTCTTCACAGGGGCAACCGCCATCGCGCGCCACGTCATGCGGGCGGCGGCGGAAAATCTAGTCCCGGTCACGCTGGAACTGGGCGGCAAATCGCCCGTGATCGTGGGTCGCTCTGCAGACATGGCAATGACGGCGCGAAACGTGATGGCGGGAAAAACCATGAATGCCGGACAAATCTGCCTCGCCCCGGATTACGCCATGGTGCCGCAAGAGCGAATCAGCGAATTTGTTAGCCAAGCCCAGACTGCAGTCAACGAAATGTTTCCTGACATCAAAGATAACCCAGACTACACCTCGGTCATCAATGAGCGACACTTTGAGCGGCTCAATAGTTACTTAGAAGATGCACAGTCCAAGGGTGCTGAGATAATCAGCATCAATCCAAGCAATGAGGACTTCTCACAGCAAGAACATCACCGGATTCCCCCCACGCTGGTCCTCAATCCGAGCGAGGATATGAAGATCATGCAGGAAGAAATTTTTGGCCCGCTTCTGCCTGTGAAGACATATGACCACATCGAAGAAACCATCGATTATGTTAATCAACATGACCGACCGCTCGGCCTCTATTATTTTGGCGACGATGCTAACGAGACCCGACAAGTGCTCGATCACACCGTGTCTGGCGGCGTCACGCTGAACGACGTCATCATGCATGTCGCTCAGGAAAATCTACCCTTCGGCGGTGTTGGGCCAAGCGGAATGGGTGCTTACCACGGGGTTGACGGATTCAAGAACTTCAGCCATGCACGGTCGATCTATTCGCAAAGCAAGCTGTTTTCATCCATCGCCAAGAAAATGGGCCCACCGTATAAAAAAACGGCAGCGGCCAAGTAAGGCCCTTCGACGCGGCGGGATGTGCGGGCGACGCCCCATTGAACCCGGCGCGCCGCTGACGCTTTAGCAGGGTCTGCGCTTCTCTGCGCTGACCGCCCCGCGCGCCTAGCGCGTTGACCTGCTAGACAGCGGACAGGTGCACGAGAACCTGACGCTCGTGCGCAGAATAACGGTGCTCCCAAAGATATAGGCCTTGCCATGTTCCGAGGGCCAATCGCCCTTCCGAAAATGGAATGCCTATTGACGTTTGGGTTAAGGCAGATCGAATGTGAGCCGCCATGTCGTCAGGCCCCTCCGATCGGTGTCGAAAGGCTGGATCTCCATCCTCAACCCACCGCCCGAGCCAGTGCTCCAGATCGATCAGCACATCAGGGTCAGCATTCTCTTGAATCAGGAGGCTGGCAGACGTGTGTCTTACAAATACCGTACACAGCCCTTCGCTAAGACCCCTAGTTTCCAGCAATGCGTTCACCTTGCCGGTGATTTCGATCAAGCCCCGACCTGATGTCTGAATCCAGAGCGTTGAGATCCGACTAATGAGCTACCGACCCGTAAATTCTGGCTTACGTTTTTCAACGAAGGCTTTGACCCCCTCTTTGAAGTCTTCACTCTGGAACATGCCCGCCAAATGCACCATGAGGTGATCCACAGCAGTATCGTAAGACTCTTCTAAGCCCATTCGCATCATTCGCTTTGTGGTCTGAACAGCAAGCGGCGCATTCTCTGCGATTTCTTGCGCCCACTGCATGGCAGTTGGCATCAGTTCATCCGGCTCGACAATCACGTTCACCAGACCCATTTCGAGACATTCTGCAGCGTCCACGGTTCTGGCTCGATAGTAGAGTTCGGCAGCCTTGCCCCAACCAATCAGCCTCGGCAAAAGCCAAGTGCCACCACTTTCTGGCACCACATTACGCTTGGCGGTCACCGCCGCCATCTTCGCCGTGGTTGACGCAATCCGCATGTCACAGAGCAAGGTAAGATCCATGCCATAACCCGCCGCTGGACCGTTTAGCGCGCAAATCATGGGGGTGTCGATATTCCACATGACGTTGATGGGCGCATCACGCAAGTCGAATAACTGGCGAGCAGGCCGGTTATCCCCTTTATTATCGCCACTGCCAATGCCGCCCTCATTCACGCCAATCAGATCGAGGCCAGAGCAAAAGCCTTTGCCAGCACCCGTGAGCACGATACATCGAATATCGGGGTCCCGGTTGGCTTCAACGACTTTCTTAGACAGCTCGTTCAACATGTCACGACTGATCGCGTTATATCGATCGGGTCGATTCAACGTAATGACCGCGACACGGCCATGTTCCTCAACCAATAGTTCTTCGGTTGTCGAAGGCGTTAATGCCATAAATCTTTCTCCATCTCACTTAATGTTCGTGTGGTAAGGGCACTTAAATACTGCTGAATGTCGATCATGACTGAGGAGCGATGACGCCGCCCACGCATAAACTCGAGAATAATGCCGGTGTGATCTAGCCTCTCATACACCCGTCGAATAGCCAAGCCTCCAGAAGTCAGCACGCGCAGGTAAAGTGATTTGGAGTGGCCTCGTCGCACGCGTTGATCAACTGCGCCATGGAGCAACAAGAAGCTTGGCATGGTCGCGTGAAGGCGCCAAACCGGCTGTGTCAGAGGATAACGCCACGGCGGACCAAAGTAGTCCCAGTGCTCGCGTTCGGTAAAGGGATAAAAATCATAGGGCCCTGCAAGTCCAATGACGCCATCCACCGCCCCAGGGGTCGACCGCGTCTTATCGAGTGCCAACAAACACGCAATCTGAGCACCCGCGGAATGCCCCGATAGAACGATCGGGCGGTCTTGATAATTGGCCAAGGTCCAGTCCAACGCTTTGCTGGCATCGGACAAGGTGTCTTCAAAACGAACATCGGGACGCTTCCGATAGTCCGCGACGAGGGCGGTGACACCCAGCTTCGCGAACGCCTCGCCGACAAATTGGTATTGTCGTCGCTCGCCGCGCGCCCAATTTCCGCCATAGAAAAAGAGGACCACAGGTGCGTCCAAACCAACCGCACCCTCATAAACGTCGAGGCT
>JALRJG010000179.1 GCA_023261215.1 Pseudomonadales bacterium
AGGCTAACGATTGCTGAAACTGAGTGGTTGAGGAATTGACGCATCGCTATTTAAACCGTACGAAAAACCCACCTGGAACAGATTGATTACCCACGCCCTGCGGGCCGATCACCCGAGACACAGGGGCCGCGCATTTGGGCGGTTTTCTGAGCGACCAAACCTCACCGGCAAGTCCTCAGTCATCCCTTAATAAACACCCGATCATCGTCTGCTTAAACGCGCATAGCTCGCTAGGCCGGCATCAGCCAAAGCAATCTTGGATCTAGTTGTTCTGCTGATACCCAAAATCGAACTCGGTCGCACTAAGCTGACAACGAATCAGATTGTGCAAGCGGCTTGAACTAAAGGATTTGCTCACTGTGAGCGAGCGGCGCTTTACGGCAGCCACTCAGCTGGGGTACTCAAGTCACCATTAAGGCAACGACAATCAGCACAGCCGTCAGAACACCGAAACCCACCACCATCAAGGCGAGATTCCTGACCGTGGCTTGGTCTTCAACTGCAGCTTGCTCTATGTCTGAGCTCATGGTTACTCCTTGCTTCTCAACGACAGGCTCTGCTTAACTCTACCCGAGGGGCCTGTTGAGTCAAGCACGATTTAATTGTTGCCCATGACATGCCCCTGAACGACTCAGTAGCCATGCGCCAGGAGCGCCGCCATGAAAAAAGAACGATTTCGAACGCTGCATGAGATTGTCAAAGCCGCGCGACTCAATCTCAATCAAACCCATTGGGATTATTTGGTCGGCGGTACCGAGACTGAGACGACGCTGCGCCGAAACCGGCATGCGATCGATACCAAAGCGCTCCGGCCACACGTACTCAATGATGTGTCCGCCATCGACTGTCAGACCTCCTTTTTTGGCCACACGCTCGCGATGCCTCTTTTACTCGCGCCCATTGGATCCTTGCAAGTCTTCGATCCAGGGGGTGGCGCCAGTGCAGCGCAGGGCGCAGAAGCCGCCGGCATTCTTGCGATGGCCAGCTCGGTTTGCACACCGAGCATTGAAGAGATCGCTGCCTCAGCCCAGGGCCCAAAGATTTACCAGCTTTATGTTCGAGGCGATGACGCTTGGGTCGATGAGATCCTCGAGCGCGTCACGGCAAGCGGCTATGTAGGGTTATGTTTAACCGTCGATACAGCCGTGGTCAGCCGCCGCGAGCGAGACATCGCAAAACGCGTCATCCCCACCTCTCAAGCCGCAGGAAATGGGGATTTCACTTACCAAGCGAAACTTTCTTGGCGGGAAGTTGAGCGCCTCAAATCCATCTCCAATATCCCCATCCTGCTTAAAGGCCTTAGTCGAGTCGACGACGTCAAGCGCGCTCTCGATTTGGGCGTGGACGCCATCTACCTGTCAAATCATGGCGGTCGACAACTCGATCAAGGGCCTGGCGCGTTAGATATCCTTGAGAATGTCGTGAGCCAAATGGAGGTGCCCGTGCCCTTGATCATCGACGGCGGGTTCTATCGTGGTAGCGATGTGGTCAAGGCGATCGCGATGGGCGCCGATCTGGTCGGTCTCGGCCGGCTGGAGGGTTGGGCGCTTGCCGCCGGGGGCGTGGAAGCCCTTGTCCAGTGCCTTGCCATCTTAAGGGCAGAGATCATCGAAACTATGGCGCTCTGCGGTACGCCGACCCTCGCGGACCTGAATCCCTCGCTCGTCGAACCTGCGCCCTTGGTTTCTACCCCCGACGTATTATCAGCGTTTCCACTGCTTCAGCTCGATGAGGGGTACTGAGACAACCATCCAGCACGTTCGCGGCACTCGGGACAACGCTGCCCTGCTGACCTAGGCGCGAAGGGGACACAACTGGAACGAAGGGGAACACCAAAGCCGGGGCCTGATATTCCGCTATCCTCGGCGCCACTCGTGGTATCGCGCGAGCAACCTCAGCGCCCACTCGGGTTTCGCTTTCTGTCGCCACTGCCCGGCGACTCGTTTATTGGCTTCTGACCAAGTTGGATAGGCATGAATCGTCGCGAGTATCTTGTTTAGCCCGAGCCCCCAGCGCATCGCTAAAACAAATTCTGACAACATCTCCCCAGCATGCGGCGCGACGATGGTCACGCCCAGCAACCGATCGGAGCGAGGCGGCGTTAACACTTGGACAAAGCCGTCGCTCACCCCCTCAGTAATGGCTCGATCCAGATCGCTTAGCTCAAATCGAGTCACTTCATACGGCTGATTGAGTGCGTCGAGCTCTGCGCAGGTTTTGCCCACTCGAGCAATTTCAGGACTGGTGTAAATACAGCTCGGCATCAGACTGAAGTCTATCTTGAGCCGATACAGGTCCCCGAAGAGCGCATTCACGGCTGCGGTCCATGCCATGTGGGACGCCGCGTGGGTTAACTGATATTGGCCCGTCACATCACCCACCGCGTAGACATTGGGGTAGTTCGTTTGCAGGTAGTCATTCACCTCAATACGACCCCCCGCCCCCAAGTCCAGCGACAGGGCCTCCATGGTCTGGCCGGGCACATCGGGTGCACGCCCAAGCGCAAAGAGCACGGCATCCACTTCAATGGACCAAGATCGTTCCTCTTCTTGGGTGGACACCACCTGCAACCCACCTTGCGGACTCATGCCCTCTAGGCTCGCATTGCAGAGCACTTGGATACCATCCGCTTCTAAACTTTGAGCCAACAGAGCACTGACCTCGGGATCTTCTCTCGAGACTAATCGTGGCAGCGCTTCAACCAACGTCACTTGACTGCCCAAGCGCTGAAAGGCTTGCGCCATTTCTGCCCCGATCGCCCCGCCACCGACCACCATCAATCTTGCTGGGCACTCCGTTAACGACCATAGATCGTTCGAGGTCAGGACCGGGACGGACAACGTGGTCGCCAGTGCAGGCAGTATCGGTGAGGCACCCGTTGCCAGTATCACGGCCCGAGAGGTGAAGCGCGCCTGCCCTGCTTCAATTTCGAAGGGCGACACCAGCTGACCCTCAGCCTTGAACACATCGACGCCTAAGGCCCGATATCGTGCCTCAGAGTCATTCGGTGCGATGGTGGCAATGGCGGAATGAACTTGGCGCATCACGGTTTCGAAATCGATGGAAACGTCACTTGCTTCGACCCCAAACTGAGCTGCCCGATGAACCGTCGAGGCAACACCCGCTCTTGCCAGAAGCGCCTTGCTGGGTACACAGCCCGTATTCAAGCAGTCGCCGCCCATCTCACCCGATTCAACCAGCGCGACCTTGGCCTTCAGCGTATTGGCAATCAGCGCTGCGACCAGACCGCCTGAACCCGCACCAATCACTGTCACGTCATAGTCGAACTGCGTTGGCTTCGGGAACGCGCGGTACAACTTGAATCGAGACCAACGGGCCAAAAGCCACTTGGATATCCAAGGCAGCACCGCCAGCAGAATCAATGCTGCCAAAAGTTCAGGCGCCATCACGGACTCAAGAGAATCGATCGTCGCAAGCTGCTGCCCCGCGTTCACATAAACCATGGTGCCAGGCGCCATGCCGACCGCCGAAACGAACGCGTAACGCGACCAGGGCATCTTTGTCAGCCCCATCAGCAAGTTGACCAAGAAAAAGGGGAATACCGGCACCAAACGCAGCGTCAGAAGATAAGAAGCCCCCTCCTTTTCGATTTGCAGGTTGACCCGATCCATGGCATCGCGATAGCGCTGACCCAGCCAATCTCGGAGAAGGTATCGCGCAAGCAGCATGGCAATCAGCGCACCCAAGGTCGCGCTCAATAGAACGAGAGCAACACCCACACCCCAGCCGAATAACGCACCCGCGAGAAGCGTCATCAGCGCGGCGCCTGGAATACTCAAAGCCGTCACCAACACGTAGAGGCTAGAGAAAACGCCCAAACTGGCCAGAGG
>JALRJG010000017.1 GCA_023261215.1 Pseudomonadales bacterium
ACCACCTGTTCATTCGCGAGAACCGTTTGATCCACCGGGTCCCAGTTAACCCAAGCGGCCTTCTTATAGACCAGGCCACGCTCAAACATCTGCGTAAAAAACCACTGCTCCCAGCGGTAATAGTCCACATCACAGGTGGCGAACTCGCGACTCCAATCAAATGCGAGCCCTAAGCGCTGCATTTGCCCCTTCATATAAGCGATGTTGTTACGCGTCCAATGCGCTGGGGGTACTTGGTTCTTAATCGCCGCGTTTTCAGCCGGCAACCCAAAGGCGTCCCACCCCATGGGTTGCAACACCTGCTTGCCATTTAACCGCTGAAATCGCGCAATCACATCGCCCAGGGTGTAGGTCCTGACATGGCCCATATGGAGCTGGCCACTTGGGTAGGGGAACATCGAAAGGCAATAAAATTTTTCTTGGTCTGGCGCTTCAGACACCTTAAACGTCTGATCTTCCGTCCATCGGGTCTGTTCATCTCGCTCCAACTGTTGCGGGTCGTATGCGGGAATCGATGGCTGACCGGACATGGTTCAAGGTCCTTTTTTCGAAGGCGGCAATTCTACCTCATCTGACTCTTGGGCGTGGGGAAAACCTGAGCGCCCTTTCTGCTTTGCAAGCCAAACCCACAGCACATTCGCGAAAAACGCCACCATCAACACCGTCCATAGAAATCGATACCCCCAGGTCTGAAATGGCGTCTTACCCTCATACATCGAGACTTCGCCAACGAGCACGCCGGGCTCATTCCGAGGCAGCATTGCAATCTGTTTACCGGTCGCATCAATGAGCGCGGTTACACCATTGTTGGTGACCCGCAACAAATCTCTCCCCATCTCGAGTGCTCTCATCTGCGCGATCTGGAGGTGCTGCCAGGGTCCTATGGAATCGCCAAACCAAGTGTCATTACTGATGGTAACTAGGAGACCGGGATCTCTCGCAGCACTGCGAACCAGTTCGGGATAGGCAATCTCGTAACAAATCGATAACGCCAGGGTTATGCCGTTCAAGGTCAACGGGGCCTGCTCTCTTGGACCAGGCTGATTTCGCGACATCGGTAGATCAAAGAAAGTTATGACGCCACGAAGCCAAGATTCCAGCGGCACGTACTCCCCAAAAGGCACCAAATGACGTTTGATGTATTGGCCTTGGGCCTTCCCAAGCCCGAGCGCCGTGTTGGTGTACCCCTCATCATCCCGACCAGGAATACCCAATATAAGACCCGCCTCACGCCGAATCATTTCTTCGTCCATTGCCCGAATCAAGCGTTCACGATTTTGCTGAAAATCTGTGAATGCCGCCTCAGGCCAAACCACCAAGGACACATCACGCAAACCCAATGTCGGTTGCCAGTGCCGATCAAAGTTTTCGCGAAACTGGTGCGCATACCATTTGGTGTGTTGATCTAAATTACCCTGAACGCCGGCCACAGAGCGCTTTTCCCCGGGCAACACCCAGGCCAGTGAAGACATCAAAATAGATAAACCTAAAATCAAGACAAGCAGGCTGATGTGGGGCACCGTGCGCGACCAGGACGCCGATTTGATGGCCCGGACAACAAGCTCTGCAGACAGCGCGACGAAGAAGCCCACCAGATAGACGCTACCCACGGGGGCCCATCCCGACCAGAGCGTTTCAAGATGCCCATAGCCCACCAAGAGCCAAGGAAACCCCGTGAGTAGGTGGGATCTCAGCAATTCGCCCAAGGCCCAGGTAACCGCGAACCAATGCCCACCCGCGGTGCGAGGCGCGCGTTCAAGCGTGTTGAGCAACCAAGCCTGAGGCAGGAACGTCAAAGACCACGCAAAAACAAACAAAGTCACCATGACGAGCGCAAGCCAAACCGAGGCACCGCCGTACTCGTGAATGCTCACGAAAATCCAGCTGATTCCAGTGCCGAATGCGCCAAGCCCGAACCCGTAATATCGAATCAGCACCGTGCTTCGATCGACATTCATTGTCCAAAGGCGAAGACCCGCTAAGCTGAAGAGGCTCAGCCACCAAAGATCAAAAGGCGCAAAGGACAAGGTCAGGAGCACGCCAAGTGGCAGGCTCAGAAGTAAGTCACGCAATAAGGCGCGTTGACCCTTAGACATCCGCGGGTCGGCGGGTCACTTGCAGCAGATGAACGCGTCGATTGTCGGCATTCATCACTCTAAACTCCAATCCGTCGATATCGAGCACGTCGTCTCTCGTGGGTAAGCGACCAATTCGGTGCATCATCATGCCGCCAACCGTGTCGTATTCATCGTCTGAAAATCGGGTGCCGAAGACGTCATTGAAGTCTTCAATGGTGGTGAGCGCCTTCACCATGTAGGTGCCATCGGTGTGCGGCTTGATGAAGTCCTCTTCGTCGTAATCAAACTCGTCCTCAATGTCGCCAACAATTTGCTCTAACACGTCTTCAATCGTGACGATCCCACTGAGGGAGCCGTATTCATCGTAAACCACAGCCAAATGGTTCCGATTTGCTCGGAATTCCTGCAACAGAACGTTCAGACGTTTACTCTCAGGGATCCCTGATGCCGGTCGGAGCAGGTCACGCAAGTTAAACTTCTCTGATCGATCCGGGTGCGCGAGAAACAAGAGGTCCTTCGCGAGCAATATCCCGAGGACTTCGTCACTACCATCAGCAAGTACGGGGAATCGAGAATGCCGACTATCAATCACTAACGACAAGATTTCCGCCGGGGTCTGATCAATACGGATAAAAATCACTTGCGCTCTGGGCACCATGATCTCTCGCGCTCGCATGTCAGAGACCGTCAGCGCACCTTCAATAATGCTGAGCACCTCTGCATCCAAAAGGTCACGCTGTTCGGACGCTCGCAATACTTCGATCAATTCGTCTCGACTGCTGGGCTCGCCGGTGAGCGCCATAGACAGCCGTTCAAGCCAGGACCGACTCTTTTCAGGTCTCGAGTCTGCGTCGCTCATAGGACGGCCTCAGCATAGGGGTTTGGTATCCCTAGTCTTTCCAGCATCGCAATTTCCCTCGATTCCATAACGGCAGCTTGCCTCGATGTGACATGGTCAAACCCTAATAAATGCAGCATGCCATGGAGGAGCAAATGAAGAAAATGTGCTCGAGGGACTTTCCCTTGGGCACGCGCTTCCCGCCTGACCACTTTCGGACAGATCACCAAATCACCGAGTGCGACCTGATCTTCCGCCACCCAGGTGCGATTCGGGAAAGCAAGCACGTTCGTTTCACGGTCGACCCCCCTAAATTCATGGTTGAGTCGGTGTATCTCTACACCCGTCGCAAGAAGTAAACACGTTTCCGTTCTCGCGCTTTTTTCCCGTTTGGCGAGGGATGATTGAGGCAGAACCTCAATCATCCATTGCTCAAAGAGCACATCCGACCCCTCAAGCCACTCCGGCTCTACACGTGCCTGTTTGATCATCTCGATGCGGTGGCCGTGGCTCACGCTCGAAGCCCCGATACGCAACGCCAATCGCTAACTCTCGCGACCATTGCCTTCATGGATCTCGTAGGCTTCGACAATGCGCTGCACCAGCGGATGACGGACCACATCTTTGGCGCCAAAGTGTGTAAAAGAAATCCCTTCGACGGCACCCAAAACTCTAATCGCATGACGCAAACCTGATTGCGTTTTACTGGGTAAATCGATTTGCGTCATATCACCCGTCACCACCACCGTCGACCCAAAGCCAATGCGAGTGAGGAACATTTTCATCTGTTCAGCCGTGGTGTTTTGGCTTTCATCAAGAATGATAAATGCGTCGTTCAAGGTGCGCCCTCGCATATAAGCCAGTGGCGCAACTTCTATAAACCCTCGTTCGATTAATTTTTCAACCCGCTCAAAGCCAAAGAGTTCATAGAGTGCGTCATAAAGCGGACGCAAATAGGGATCAATCTTCTGGGCTAAATCACCAGGCAAGAAGCCCAATTTCTCTCCGGCTTCCACTGCAGGCCGAACCAATAGGATCCTTGAAATTTTTTCTTGCTCAAAGGCTTCGACAGCACAAGCCACCGCTAAAAACGTCTTCCCAGTGCCGGCAGGCCCGATGCCAAAATTGATGTCGTGCTCACGGATGGCTTGCACATACCGATTTTGATTGTAGCCCCGGGGCTTAACCGACTTCTTTCGCGTTTTAATCATCTGAAAACCGGCGTCAGCCCCTTGGGTGAGGGCAACGACGCCTGAGTCTTGCAGCGCCAAATGCAAAGCCTCTGAGGTCATCGCCGACCCGTCGGCCAATTCTTGATAGAGCTTTGTTATAAGGGCTTTGGCTGCGATTACCGACTGTTCTTCACCAGTGAATTTAAATTCATTGCCTCGATTGGAAATCGTGACCCCAAGGCGAGTTTCGATTTGTCTCAAATGTTGATCGTAAGGCCCGCACAACTCTGCCAGGTGCTGGCTATTGTCAGGCTCTAGTCGGGTTAACAAGGTGGGTTGGGTTAGATCACGACCAGAATCAACTTTTCCGAGACTCAAAAGATGGGGCTCCTTCTAGGATGGGATATTAACTTTAGGGCAGAATGCTAGCGCAAAGGCTGTTTCGTCAAGACGGTCTCGTGCGTCACTCGCACAAGATGCCTCGAAGGGAGTTGGGCAGGGCTTCAGTGATCTCTACCTTAACGAACTGACCAATCAGGGCAGGATCAACGCTCCTAAAATTCACCACCCGATTGTTTTCAGTACGGCCCTGAAGCTGTCCCGGATCTTTCTTCGAAACACCAGTCACCAAAATAGGCTCAATGCCACCCACCATCTGACGGCTGATCACCATCGCTTGATGACTGATCAAAGCCTGGAGCTGTTCGAGCCGCTTCTTTTTAGTCTCCATGGGTGTGTCGTCAGGGAGATCGGCAGCAGGCGTTCCTGGCCGAGCACTGAAAATAAAGCTAAACGAATGGTCAAACCCAATCTCTTCGATCAGATTCATTGTCTGCTGGAAATCAGCATCCGTCTCTCCGGGAAAGCCGATAATGAAGTCAGACGACAAACTGATCTTGGGTCTGATCGAGCGAAGTCTTCGGATCTTAGATTTGTATTCGAGCACTGTATGACCCCGCTTCATTTTTGCGAGGATGCGATCCGATCCGCTCTGCACTGGCAAATGCAAATGGCTCACCAGTTCGGGGGCCTCTCCATAAAGGTCAATCAGGGAATCACTGAATTCGACTGGATGAGACGTGGTGTAGCGAATTCGATCAATGCCATCTATCTGCCGAATCACGGCGATTAAGTAAGCCAGATCAGCCACTCCACCCTCATCCAAAGGGCCTCGGTAGGCGTTTACGTTCTGGCCGAGCAGATTGACTTCTCTAACACCCTGTTCGGCAAGCGCCATCACCTCCACCACCACATCGGCAAGGGGTCTCGAAACCTCTTCTCCC
This sequence comes from Pseudomonadales bacterium, assembly GCA_023261215.1. Taxonomy (GTDB): domain Bacteria; phylum Pseudomonadota; class Gammaproteobacteria; order Pseudomonadales; family Azotimanducaceae; genus UBA9926. The sequence continues at coordinate 5,372 of JALRJG010000017.1, forward strand.
CGCGTATAAGGCACCACGCAGAAGGTACAGTACTTGCTGCACCCCTCCATGGTGGACACAAACGCAGTTGGGCCGTCAACCTGAGCCGGAGGCAGATGGTCAAATTTCTCAATTTCTGGAAAGCTGATATCAATCACCGATTGGCCCAAGCGACTCGACTCCTTGAGCATGGCGGGTAAGCGATGCAACGTCTGGGGACCAAAAACAAGGTCGACGAAGGGGGCTCTTGCTTTAATCGCCTCGCCTTCCTGGCTTGCAACGCAGCCACCCACACCAATCTTCAAATTGGGATTGGCCTCTTTAAGTTTTTTCCAACGCCCTAGCTGATGAAAAACCTTTTCCTGCGCCTTCTCTCGAATCGAGCAGGTGTTGAGCAACAGCAAATCTGCGGATGTCTCCTCGCTGGTCAGTACGTAACCCGCGTGAGCGCCCAACATATCGGCCATTTTTGATGAGTCGTACTCATTCATCTGACAGCCGTGCGTTTTTATGAATAACTTAGGAGGACTCAAAGTCGTGACTAGCCATTAACGAACGCCTATTATACGGGGGTGACTGCGGATCCTCTAGCTGTATCGAGGCAGGCATCGGTGCTCTTGAAAAAAGGATCAAAAGCCCCAATTACCCCCAATTGATGCGCTGCGCGCCTTCTTGGGCGACCCATCCAAACAGAGTCTGGTCGAGTATCTTCAGTTCGCGACTCGAAACCCACATAACCATGGACGATCAAGGCCGGCCGAATTAGATACACTCAGCACTGAGCTGAAGACAGGCAGCCCACGTTAGGACTGTTACGTCTTGGAATTTTTGGCCCACCCATCACCTATGGGTGAATTCACACGAGCAACCACTATGCCCCAACAACCCACGTATAAAGTGATTTTCTTCAACCAGGGTCAAATTTTCGAAATCTACGCACGGCAGATCTATCAGTCTGATCTCTATGGCTTTATAGAAATTGAGGAAATCTTGTTTGGCGAGCGGTCGCAAATGTTGGTCGATCCCAGCGAGGAGAAGCTGAAGTCAGAGTTCGAAGGGGTTAAGCGATCGTACCTGCCCATGCATGCCATTGTTCGTATTGATGAAGTCACCAAGGAAGGAATTGGCAAAATCTCAGAGGCCAAAGGCAATATTGCGCCTTTCCCCATGCCCGCCTTCACGCCGAAAGGAAGCTCTGACTAATCTCGATGTATCCGACGCCTCATAGCCTGCGAACGCCTGAGAAGGTCGCGTTTGCCGCAAGCGATGGCAGCGTTGCCATCACCTATCGGGCACTGGAGGAAAACTCGAATCAAACCGCACATCTGCTCCGATCGATGGGACTCAACCGAGGGGATGGTATCGCCCTCTTGCTCGACAACGACCCCCACTTTTTGGTGATCGCCTGGGCCGCGCAACGAAGTGGTCTTTACTACACCCCCATCAGCACCTTTTTCCAATCGGACGAAGTGTCCTACATTCTGTCTAACTCAGATGCCAAGGTCTTGTTCACCAAGTCCACCCTCTTGGACCGGCTGACGATTTCGCTACCGGCCGGCCTGAAGGTGATTGACCTCGATGTCGACCAGCCCAATCACTGGGCCCGCCTCATCCAACAGCAGCCGATCACGCCGATTACGGACGAGTGCGAAGGCGCGGAGATGATTTACTCGTCGGGTACCACCGGGCAACCCAAAGGCATCCGATTCGACATCAAAGGCCTGCCTATGGGCACGGTGTCACCCCTGATCGAAAAGCGAATTCAACTCCATCAGCTAGATGAAACCTGCCGCTATCTCTCTACCGCCCCGCTCTACCACTCTGCGCCGCTTCGTTACAACCTGCTGGTGTCTCGACTCGGCGGCACAAGCTACATCATGCCCAAGTTTGATGCCCAGACGGCGCTTGAGCTCATCGAATCAAAACGCATTACACACAGCCAATGGGTGCCCACCATGTTTGTCCGAATGTTGGCACTCCCATCAGAGCGACGGCGCCAAGTTGATCTCAGCAGCCATCGATTCGCCATTCACGCGGCAGCCCCGTGCCCACAAGATGTCAAGCGCGCCATGATCGAATGGTGGGGCGACATCATTCACGAATATTATTCTGGTACCGAATCGAATGGCTCAACGGCCATCGATACTGCGCAGTGGTTGGCACATCCCGGAAGTGTTGGACGCGCCTTTCACGGCGAGATCAAAGTTTTGGATGACGCGTTCAACGAATTGCCGCCGGGCGAAACGGGACAAATCTACTTTGCCAATGGCAATACCTTCGCTTATCACAAGGATCCGGAAAAAACGGCCAAGGCCTATTCGCCTCAAGGCTGGTCCTCCCTCGGAGACATTGGCTATGTGGATACTCAAGGCTATCTCTATCTCAAAGATCGAAAGTCATTCATGATCATTTCGGGCGGGGTCAACATCTATCCCCAAGAAATCGAGGATGTCCTCATTAATCACCCGGCAGTGATCGATGTGGCGGTCTTCGGTGTGCCGAATGAAGAGTTTGGTGAAGAAGTCAAAGCCGTGATTGAGCTCCACCCGGACGTACGCGCAGGCGATACGCTGGCTGCCGAACTCATGAGTTACTGCAGAGATCGTTTATCGCATATCAAGTGCCCGCGAAGCATCGATTTTACCGACGCTCTGCCTAGACACCCCACGGGTAAACTCTACAAAAGCGCGCTCAAAGCCAAATACTGGCCGGGTGCTCAACTGATCGCTCACTGATCCCAGAGCACCACGTTCGAATCGGCGAGATCATCAAGGCCCTGCGAGGCATGGGTCTCGCTCCCTGGGAAGATAAAATCCGGCAAGATATCCACAAGCGGCTGCAAGACAAACCGCCTGGATTGGGCTCTCGGGTGCGGGAGGATTAATCGATCACTCTGAATAACTTGACGACCCAGCGTGATCAGATCGAGGTCTAAGACCCGAGACGTATTCTTCTTATGCTCGGCCGGTCGACCAAAAAACACCTCTAAGGACTGCAAAAAAGCCAATAATTCAAATGCCGTCTGACGAGTCTCAATGGCGACGATAGCATTGGCAAAATCAGGACTGCCCTCGGGCATTGCCTCTGGTGAGGTCCGATAGATGTTGGATTCAAGGTATTGCCCCTCACTATGGCGACGCAAATGGGCCATGGCGCGACGCAATTGCTGACAGGGCGCGCCAAGATTACTGCCAAGGGCAATGATCGCGAGCGAAAGTGACTCGGATGCATCTGAGATCATTGTGCGAGGTCCATGGCGAGGGCTGATGAGTTTATGATACTTTGCATCCATTAATGATTTTGACAAAGGAAACATGATGAAAGCGGCCGTCCTTCGAGCACAAAACCAACCCATGGAAATTGAAGAAGTTTCTGTCGCCAATCCAGGCCCGAGAGAAGTCCTGGTTCGCACCCTGGCTGCCGGCGTCTGTCACAGCGATCTACATTTTCTTGACGGTTCCTACCCTTATCAACTGCCCACAATCCTGGGTCACGAAAGTGCCGGCGTTGTCGAAGCGGTGGGTCGCGACGTGACATACGTCAAAAAGGGAGATCACGTCATTACTTGTTTATCGGCATTCTGTGGCCATTGCGATAAGTGTTTGACCGGCCATTTGTCCCTGTGCCAAAGCCCGGAAGTGGCTCGAAAGCCAGATGACGCGCCGAGGTTAAGCACCTCAAGTGGTGACACCATTCATCAGTTCCTCAACCTTTCCTCCTTCGCCGAGATGATGCTTATTCATGAGCACGCGCTCGTAAAGATTCGCGAGGATATGCCCATGGACCGAGCCGCACTGATTGGCTGTTCCACCACCACAGGGGTGGGTGCCGTATTCCACACGGCGGGGGTAGAACCTGGCTCGACCGTCGTTGTGATCGGCTGTGGGGGCGTTGGCCTGGCAGCGATCAACGGTGCAGCGATTGCAGGCGCTGGCCAAGTAATCGCAGTGGACCGCGTTGACTCTAAACTCGAACTCGCCAAAAGCGTCGGCGCGACCCACACGATCAACGCGGCAGAAAAAGATGCGGTTGGAGAAGTTCTCGAGATGACCCACGGGGGTTGCGATTACGCCTTCGAAGCGATTGGACTGAAAGCCACAGCAGAGCAAGCCTTTAAAATGCTTGGCCCTGGAGGGACAGCAACGGTGATCGGCATGATTCCTGTGGGCACCATGGTCGAACTCCACGGCGTTGAATTCTTAAGGGAAAAAAAGATTCAGGGCTCCAATATGGGCTCCAACCGATTTCGCATCGATATGCCAAGATTCGTCGAGTTCTATCTTAACGGCAAGCTCCATCTGGATCAGATGATTTCAAAGCACATCCGGCTAGAAGACGTAAACACCGCGCTGGACGCGCTTAAAACGGGTGAGGAAGCGCGTCACGTGATCGTCTTCGATTGAGGTTTGACCTATGGCCGAATTAGAAATAGAAACTGAAGTCACCGGCAACGTCTGGAAAATCCTTTGCCAAGTGGGCGATCAGGTGGTCGAAGAGCAGGAGCTGATCATTTTAGAGTCCATGAAAATGGAAATTCCCGTGGAGGCGCCTCAAGCGGGCAGGGTGAAAGCCATCTGCGTCAATGAGAGCGATCCGGTCGACGAAGGGCAGATCGTCGTCATCCTCGAGACTTAATCTCCGTTATAGGTCGCAGGCGACTTGGTCAGAAATTGCAGCATTGCCTGCCGGCGATCTTCTGTTGTTGCCGTGAGTAAATTTTGATCCGTGTCCATGTGCAATATCGCCGCATCAAGCGCACCTGCAATCTGGTTCAGGGTTTGTTTGATCATTTGGGTCGCAATCGGCGGTTGAGCGGCGTAACGCTCCGCCATGTTGAGCGCGACCTGATCAAGGTTCTCTAATTCGCAAAGCTCATCGATAAGCCCCCAATCTGCAAGCGTCGGGGCGTCAAGTCGTTCCCCCAGCATAACCATCCGCTTGGCTCTCGAAATGCCAACCAATCGCTGACACAACCCAATGCTCTGCCACATCAGGTTCATGCCTAGGTTAATTTCCGGATAGCCCGCGCTGGCGTTGCGAGCGGCCACTCTGAAGTCACAAGCGGTGGCAATACAAAGCCCTCCTCCAAGCGCGACTCCGTGCATCTGAGCGATCGTCACCTGAGGGATGTCTAAAATGGCTCGCAACATGCGCCCACCCAGACCCGCATCGCGGCGGCGCTGCACGAGCGGCGCAGGATCTGCGGGAGGCTGTTTCAGGTCAGCCCCCGCGCTGAAATGTTGTCCGGAACCTTTAAAAATCAGAACTCGCGCAGGGTCATCAATCATTTCCCTTGAGAATCGCTCAATGGCCTTCATCAAAGCAGTACTCAACGCGTTCAAGGATTCAGGACGATTGAAGGTTGCCACCAACACGTCGCCCACGCGACGCTTCAAGATCAGGGTCTTCGCCATCGAGATCAGTCCTCACTCTGTGTGTCAAAGTAATCCGATCTGACCTTGGTCAGCGTGGCAAAGTTACTGGCGGAAATCTCAAATCGCAGATCCTCGAGCACGGCCTCTGACACCGAAAGCCCCAGATCGACAGATGCGACCGACGAGACATTGACTGTCTCGCCATTGTCTGACTGCACAGTAGCCGCGAGCTCTTGAGCCAAAGGCACTGGCTTGACTTCCGCTGTCAGCCAATACCGTTCATCCTCTTCGACAAGGTCGAGCACTACGATTCTTCCATCTCGAAGGGCCACCTCAATCACCGAAGTGGCTTCAACTGAGTTCGCTGGTCTATGAGCCACATCGAGTAACTTAAATTGGGCGAGTCGGCTCGGAATCTGATTCAGTATCGAACTGTACTTCAGCGTGAGGCCCGTAGGCGACTCTGCAAGCGACCAATTCAGTGCATCCGCCTCACGAACCAGCGTGTAGCTTTCTCTTGACGCGGGATGTTTGATGGTGACCGACAGCACGCCCGTTTCCGGTATATCAAACAGTACTGGACTGAGCCAATCATTCGGGCTCGCCGAAGCCGTGATCTTGCCGCTGACCAACCAAACTTGATTATCGTCAGGGGAACGCACAAACGTAGCCTCTCGTTGGCTCGCCGTCTGACCCAGCAACACGACGCGGTCTTCTGCCAGTTCCAGGCGAATGCGCGTTGCGCGCGTGGCCTCGGCACCCGACTCGGTGAGCCGAAGTTCCGCATGATGATCAGGATTGGCTGTTTTTCGCTCGATGATCTTGGCCGAACGCAACCCTGAGACCAGATCAATCATCGCTCCCAGCTTTGCTGGGTATCCCAAACGATCGGTGACCTGCCACTGCCCACCTCGATTCACCAACGCTGTAGACGATTCACCCTTTTCAATCGTGATCGATAAGAGCTCAGCATTGGGCTCAGAAAGCGCCGGTATCCAGAGACGATCCGGTGCCTCGCTGGTCTGAGGATTCAGCAGGTACAGTCCACTCGCGAGAACCACCAGCACGGCGACGAGGATTTGAATGGTTGTTTTACGATTCATCACCGCCTCACTCCCGACGCAATCGAATCCAAACCCATGCTGCCATCATTAATGTCAATAATACCGGTAGCATTAGGATATTCAGGAGCTTGAGATGGGTTCCCAATTGTTCAATATCCTGATCGAGACGGTGACGAACGTCCCTTAACTCCTTTCGGATTCTGAGTTTTTCATCTTGAAAACGCGCGAGTGCCGCTTCTTGCTCTGCATTCAGCAGCAATACGCCCTCGGACTCTTTTTGCGCCTCGAGGTCGGTGAGTTGGCGCTCAGTCTCACTCAATTCAAGCTGCAATTTTTCGGCGCTCGCGAGATATTTCGATTCGGCTTCTCGCCGCAAATCCTGAACCACCTCAAAAGGTCGAGTGAATTTGCCCCGGCTGCGGATACTAATCAGATCCTGGCTGCCAGCAAAATAATCCACCATGTTCGTGAGCAAGCTCCCATTATCCGCCCAAGCCGACGCAATTTGCTGACCAAAAAAATTCTGCACCTGGACCCAGAGTCTGTCGGTTAAAACATCCGTATCCGCAACCAGAATGAGATCAATCTGTGTTGCGTTAATTGAAGCATCACCCTCAAGCCCTGTTTTGAGTTCTGCTGGGCCTGACAACCGTACCGCGATGGGGCGGCGCGTCGTTCCTTCGGTGAAGGTTTTCAAAAGATCTTCTGGGTTTTGCAAAAACTGGAGTTGACTTGCCGCAATACCATTCGCATAAGGTGACGACTCGATCAGCGTTTCCACCTCGACCGTGGGCGCGTCCACATCAAAGAATCCAGCGCTGGCAAAATTGATTGAAT
>JALRJG010000180.1 GCA_023261215.1 Pseudomonadales bacterium
GTAAAGACATTCGATATCCTTCTTTGATTGGGCGCGAAGCGCAGTATCCTGCGCCTCGCCATAACTCGGGTTTGCCGTCGGTGCTTGCGCATGTTCAGCGGTTCGAGATCTGCGGTCAATGGGGCGATGCTGAAATAGTCGGTACCCAGCCCTCACCCTTGAAATGCGCGGCCCAAAGTCGATGCAAATCTTGTGCTGTCTTCACTGTGGTCATGATTGCGAACCCTGGGGGTGAGCGGTATGCTCGATCGCATGAGGGAGAGCGGCTGGCCGCCAAGAATGTCAGCCATAGGTTCGTGGGGTGTGTGCCTTTTCTGGCAAAGCCTCGCCAAGGAAGGGCTTTAGAGGAGCGGCAATCAGGGACGATTCCTGTGCGCCCGGAGGAGAAAAGAAGTGAACAAAGGACTCATAGCAATTGTCGTCGTGATTATCGCGGCGGTCTTCTATTTCACACAAACAGGCCAGGAGACCTCGGTTGAATCAAGCGCTCCCGCCCCTGGCCAAGCGATTGAGCGAACCATCGGTATGATTGATGACGCGCGAATCAACGCAGCCGACTCAGAACCCGGCAACTGGCTGGCTTATGGACGTACCTATGAAGAGCAACGCTTTTCCCCGCTGACCCAGATTAACAAAGACACTGTTGCGTCTTTGGGCTTGGCCTGGTTCAAAGACATGAACACCAACCGAGCGCTAGAAGCGACGCCGATCGTGGTGGATGGCCGAATGTTTTTCACCACTTCTTGGAGTCGTGTTTACTCCGTTGACGCCCGAACCGGTGAAACTTTGTGGTCCTATGACCCGATGGTACCGGGTGAGTGGGGGCGGCGAGCGTGTTGCGATGTGGTGAATCGAGGCGTGGCGGTCTACAAAGGGCGAGTCTACGTCGGAACCCTGGACGGTCGGTTACTCGCACTTGATGCAGAGTCCGGCGATCTGGTGTGGGAAGTGGACACGCTCATTGATCGAGAGCGGTTTTACACGATCACCGGCGCACCGAGGGTGGCCGGCGGCAAAGTGTTCATCGGCAACGGGGGTGCAGAGTTTGGCGTCCGTGGCTATGTCACCGCGTACGACGCAGAATCAGGCGATCAAATCTGGCGCTTTTATACGGTCCCAGGCGATCCGAGCAAGCCCTTTGAGCATCCGGAAATGGAATTGGCGGCTGAGACCTGGAAGGGTGGTGAATGGTGGAAGATCGGCGGCGGCGGTACGGTTTGGAACTCCATTGTCTACGATCCCGATTTCAACAACGTCTACCTTGGCGTCGGCAATGGGTCACCCTGGACTCGGGTCATTCGATCTCCTGGGGGTGGTGACAACTTATTCCTATCATCGATCGTTGCGCTCGATGCTGACACCGGCAGCATGAAGTGGTACTACCAGACGACCCCCGGCGATAACTGGGATTACACCGCAGTGCAGGACATCGCGCTCGCTGACATGACCATCGAGGGTGAATCCCGAAAAGTCCTGCTTCAAGCGCCCAAAAATGGTTTCTTCTATGTCATCGATCGGAGCGACGGCAAACTGATCGCGGCAAATCCTTTTGCCACGGTCACTTGGGCGACGCACGTGGATTTAGAGACGGGTCGTCCGGTCGAAAACGAGGCGTTGGGTTACGAAGAAAAGGGCAAGTGGGTCTTGCCAGGGCCTCTGGGGGCACATAATTGGCAAGCGATGTCGGTGGATGCCAAAGCGGGGCTGGTTTATTTGCCCGCGCAAGATAACCCGCTCTTCTACGAGATGTCAGAGGAGTACAAAACGACGGGCGTGTATAAACGAAAGCCGCAAGGTTGGAATACAGGCTTGGAATTTGGTCGTTTGGCGCAGGTGATCCTAGACAACGTGGCCGATCAACCAACGCCCAAAGGTTACCTAAAGGCGTTCGACCCGCTCACGGGTGAGGAGAAGTGGGTGGTCGAGATTCCAAACTATTGGAATGGCGGCGTTTTAGGCACAGAGGGTGGTCTCGTGTTCCAGGGCAACGCACTCGGCATGTTCAACGCGTATGACAAAGATACCGGGGAAACGCTCTGGTCATACAACACCTACACGTCGATGCTGGCGCCCCCGATCTCCTTTGAATTAGACGGAGATCAGTACGTTTCGATTCTTACCGGCACTGGCGGTGGTGATCTGTTCGGTGGTGAGCCTCTGCCGCCCGTTGCTGAGCACGCATCACTGACCTATAACAATTATGGTCGACTGTTGGTGTTCAAGCTGGGAGGCGAAGCGGCGCTGCCCGTGCCTGATTTGAGAGATCGCGAGATTCCAGCGCGTGATGTGGCCTCGCTTGAGCATACGAGCATCCAACGCGGTGAGCGGCTTTACAATGAGAATTGTGCCGTGTGTCATGGGTTCCTCGCCCGGTCTGGGGGCGCCATTCCAGACTTGCGACGGATTTCTGAAGGAAGTCTTGCCGCTTGGGATCAAATTGTTATTGATGGGGTCTTAAGTGCCAATGGTATGGCGTCGTTTGGTGATGTGCTCAATCAAGCGCAGTCAGGAGACGTGTTGTCCTACGTTAAAGCCCGAGCAGAAGAGGACCGTCTCACCTATGTAGGTGAGAAAGATTTGCCTCGTATGACGTGGCTCGATGGCGCCGAATAGCGGCCAGCCACTCATCGCTACCGGATAGGGATATCTTTTTCCGGTAGGGTGGGTGGCGCCACTTCGAAAAATTCAAAGAACAGCGCGGCAGAATCGTCGGGGTCATCCGTCGAACGCTCGCCGCCTGAGTCTTGCGATTCGTTATTCTCCCTAGCAGTCAAAGCTGAACGTGACTGACGTCCGTTTAACAATTCACCTTCCTGAAGTCTTGCCGCCGCCGCCTCTGCGGCGATGGCCTCAGGGATGGAGAAAGGCCGAACGTGGGCCCTGGGTGGCCCTGATGGGATCCCCGCGTCATCCAGTGGTCTTAGCCAGTAATAGATGCCGCCGTCATCCGAGTCTGGCGATTGGGGTTCTTCCACATGAACCCAAACGAGCCGGAAGTCGGCTGGAAGGGGTTCGGGGGATGGGAAGCCCAGGAGCTGCCGTAAACCGAGCCAAGTCACGAAATAAAAAACGCTCACAATCGTCACAAGACTGAGTTTGATCCAAGCGGGTAGCCGAGCGGAGCGAAGTGCTAGCAGCAGCAGAACCGCTATCAGCACGTAAGCAATCAGTAGGCCGAGCGGTAGGTTCACCTAGGCTTTCTTCCTGACTTTGACCAAGAGCGATTTCTGTAATCGGTTGGTCTCGGTTACGTCTCCCTCACTATTCAAGGTGAATCGAATCGCGGTGAGCTCATCGCCGTTGCCGGTTAATTCGTGTTCACCATAGTAGACCACGGTCACCACCGGGTTGAGCTTTTCGACTTTAACTGTGACCGGTAAGGGCGCGTCATAATTGGCTTTGTAATGGAGCAGATTCACGATGTACTCGCCTGCCATGGTGCCCCGTAACGTGATGGTCTCTTGATTGATTGCGTGAGTGATGAGCTGGCCGGCAACTGAAACCTGATCGGCAAAGACCCCCCGATCGTCTCGATCGAGATGCATCAAGTCGGAATCACGATTGTAATACCAAACTATTTCACCCCGGGGGTCTTCAACGATGGCGTCCACATCATCGGGATGCTCGTCAGGCCAGCGAATGGTGACCAACATCTCTGCATGGGTCTCGATCGCGCCGCTCTTGGTTGGGTCGCTGATGAGCATGAACGCAATGGCGAACATAAAGACGAAACCCAGAAGGGCATTGAACAGCAAGTCGGTGAAGGCATCACTGCCAGAGTTGGATTGCAACGCGGGATGACGCATATCAGTCGTTGGCACCCTGCAGTAAGTCATTGA
>JALRJG010000181.1 GCA_023261215.1 Pseudomonadales bacterium
ACATCCTGCGGGAGCACCCGCTCACGATAGGCGGCATCTTGGGCTGCAAAGACTTCAGCACAGGGCATTGAGACCACGCGCACACCATGGCCTCTGGCAGCTAAAACCTCAGCCGCCTCGCGCGCTAGGGAAACTTCAGATCCCGTTGCAATGAGAATCACGTCAGGACGCTCGCCGTGTTCACTCAGAATGTAACCCCCCCGACGAATCTCACTGACTTGTTCGTCGCTGCGCGCTTGATGCGGCACCGATTGACGCGACAGTACGAGCGCCGTGGGCGCGCCTCGTCGCTCAATGGCATGACACCACGCAGCACGGACCTCCACCGCATCACAGGGTCGCCAAGTGCACAGATTGGGCGTAGTTCTGAGATTGGTCAGCTGTTCAACGGGCTGGTGCGTTGGGCCGTCTTCACCTTGGCCAATACTGTCGTGAGTGTAAACGTGCACGGAGCCAAGCTCCATCAGCGCTGACATTCGAACAGCATTGCGAGCGTATTCCATGAACATGAGGAAGGTCCCTGTAAAGGGAATGAGGCCTCCATGCAGCGCCAACCCACTTGCGATCGCTGTCATGGCAAATTCTCGAACGCCATAATAGATGTAATTGCCCGCCGAAGGGCTTGAGGTCACGGGTTTTGCCGCGGACCAAATGGTACTGTTCGAGCCTGAGAGGTCCGCTGAGCCCCCAATCAGTTCGGGCAAAAAGCCGCTCAGCTCAGCAATAAAATCACCCGACGATTGCCGCGTGGCTTTACTCGCGCCCGCGGCTTGCGCGGCGTGCAGGGCAGCTGCCGAGAAAGCGGACCAATCCTCGGGCAACTGCTTCTGCATTCGGCGTAAAAAACTCTTCGCATCATCCGGAAACGCTGCCTCGTAGGCCGCAAACGCCGTTTGCCAAGCCGCCTCTACTTCAACCCCTTTTGCTCGCGCATCCCAGGCATCATAGATCGCTTCAGGGATTTCGAAAGGCGCCGACGCCCAGCCCAATGCGGCTCGAGTGGCAGCAATCTCGTCCTCACCCAGAGGCGACCCATGGCTTGCAGCCGTGCCTTCTTTATTCGGCGATCCAAACCCAATCCGCGTTTTGCAACAAATCAGCGTAGGCCGTGTTTGCTCAGCCCTGGCAGAGACGATGGCAGCGCTGAGTGCTTCACTGTCGTGACCATCGACGGCTTCAATCACCTGCCACCCATAGGCTCTGAAACGCGCGGGGGTATCGTCTGTGAACCACCCCTTCACTTCGCCATCAATCGAAATGCCATTGTCATCATAGAAACAAATTAATTTGCCCAACTGCCAAGTGCCCGCAAGCGAACAGGCCTCGTGCGAGATCCCTTCCATAAGACAACCGTCGCCTGCAAAGACGTAGGTGTGATGGTCGACGATCGTGTGTTGGTGCCCGTTGGCATCCTCTTTATTAAAGGTCTCTGCCAACAATTTTTCGGCAAGCGCCATGCCAACGGCATTCGCGAGGCCCTGACCTAAGGGCCCAGTGGTGGTCTCAACACCGGGTGTGTCACCAAATTCTGGATGTCCGGGTGTCGCAGACCCGAGCTGCCTGAATCCCCGCAAGTCGTCTATCGACACGGGGTAACCGGTCAGATGTAACAGACTATAAATCAGCATCGAGCCGTGTCCGTTCGACAGCACAAATCGATCACGATTGACCCACTCAGGATGGTTCGGGTTGTGCTTTAGGTGGTGCCGCCAGAGTTGCTCTGCCATATCCGCCATGCCCATAGGGGCCCCGGGGTGACCCGAGTTGGCTTGTTGCACTGCATCCATGGCGAGGGCCCGAATGGCATTCGCACACTCCCGATTGAGGCTCTGTTCCTGACTCATTGGGGCTCCTTCGACAAAAGCGCTTATTCTCCCGTAGCGGATCCAAATGGGCAACGAAAAACCCGGATATACCCGACACTTTTGTGACAATTGCTTGCCTCTCGCGAGCTCAGCCCTTCTTCATAACGTCGATAAGCACACTGCCAATCAGCCCCGATCGCGCTGCGCGAGGCTCGTTTCTTTGAGTTGGATTGCTTCTTTTCGATCCGATACACCAAGCAGAGGTCCATATCAGCTCATGAAGTCAGTAAGCAGAAATGGATGAAAATCTGAACTGATTAACCACCTGCCCGCAGCAAATTGGGCCTGACTGAAATTGAACGGCATCTTGAAGATTCCTCAAACACGCTGCTTTCGATGACTTCCCCAAATAGGTAAGATTCCCGACCCTTTTGATTTAGAACACAAAGCCATGTCCGAAAACAGCGTTTTTACCTCCGAGTCGGTTTCTGAGGGCCATCCCGACAAAATGTCCGATCAAATCTCGGATGCCATCCTCGATGCGCTACTCGCGCAGGACCCCAATGCCAGAGTCGCCTGCGAAACGTTGGTAAAGACAGGCATGGTGGTCCTAGCAGGTGAAATCACCAGCTCAGCAAATATCGATTACGAACAAATTTGCCGTGAGACGATTTTGGATATTGGCTATAACCACTCGGATGTGGGCTTTGATGGGGCCTCCTGCGCAGTGATCAACGCGCTAGGCAAACAGTCTCCTGATATCGCGATGGGTGTCGATGAAACCACCGATCATGAGCAAGGCGCCGGCGACCAAGGCTTGATGTTTGGCTATGCGACCAACGAGACCGATGTCCTCATGCCAGCACCGATTACCTACTCTCATCTGCTCGTAAAGCGGCAAGCCGAAGTGCGCAAATCTGGCCAACTCGCCTTTTTACGACCAGACGCGAAAAGCCAGGTCACGTTTCGTTACGAACAAGGGGTCCCTGTGGCGATCGATGCCGTTGTGTTATCGACCCAGCACGATCCAGACATCAGCTTGGCTGATCTCCAAGAAGCTGTGATGGAAGAGATTATCAAGCCCGTCTTGCCAGCTAATTGGTTGTCAGCGCAAACCAAATACTTCATCAATCCCACGGGCAATTTTGTTATTGGTGGCCCTGTGGGGGACTGCGGCTTGACCGGTCGGAAAATCATCGTTGATACCTACGGCGGCATGGCGCGCCATGGCGGCGGCGCATTCTCTGGGAAGGACCCCTCGAAAGTTGACCGCAGCGCCGCTTACGCAGGCCGATATGTCGCGAAGAATATTGTGGCGGCGGGCCTTGCGGATCGATGTGAGATTCAAGTCTCTTACGCCATCGGAGTCGCCGAACCCACGTCGATCAGCATCAATACCTTCGGTACGGGCAAATTGAGCGATGAAGCCATTGAGTTACTCGTTCGCGAACACTTCGATCTGAGACCCAAGGGGCTTATTGATATGTTGGATCTCAAGAAGCCGATCTACCTGGCGACTGCGAGCTACGGTCACTTCGGCAGAACCGAAGAGTCCTTCTCTTGGGAGAAAGTAGATCGGGCTGATCAGCTAGCCGCAGCGCTGTAATCAAACCATGGCTAATTTGCCGAAGATAAGCTTCGAATTCGCTGCACCAAAAGACGAGGCGGCGCAGGACAGTCTCCTCCGTTGCTTCAGCCGTTTGAGTGCACTCGAGCACGAATACGTCTCCGTAACCTATGGTGCTGGCGGCTCAACTCGAGACGGAACCATGCAGGCGGTGATCGCACTAGCGGACGCGGGTGCGGACGTCGCTCCGCACCTCTCCTTTGGTGGCGATCATCCCGACAAGATCGCTTCTTTACTCGATCAGTACCGAGATAAGGGGATCAACCGCGTTGTCGCCCTCAGAGGGGATCGCCAGTCAGGCGTGTCGACGAAAATGACCTATGCAGCCGAGCTCGTTGCCTTTATCCGCGAGCGCCATGGTGACTGGTTTCATAT
>JALRJG010000182.1 GCA_023261215.1 Pseudomonadales bacterium
CTTGGAAACTCGTTAAGGGTTGATTCAAGTGCTGCCAGCGCAGCGCTTTCTTGAATGGCTTCTAGAGAACGATCTGGATCGTCATAAGAAATGTTCTCGGCGAGACTGTCAGCGAAAAGGAATGGATCCTGCAAGACCATGCACACGTGGCGCCTCAAATAGTCGAGTGGATAGTCTTCAATGGCGTGACCATCGATCAAAATCTGACCCGTGGATGGGGCTAGAAGGCGAACCAGCAGCCTGAGCAGCGTTGATTTGCCTGAGCCAACTGGACCGATGATGGCCAGTGTTTCCCCTGGGGCTACGGTGAACGAAACGTTGTTGAGGGCAGGGTGGGGTTTGCCTTCATAGTGATACCCCACAGACTGGAACGAAATCTCCCCGCGGAGTTCTGGGTGGCGGTCCGAACGTTGATCCTGGATTTCAGGTTGTTGGTCGAGAATCTCAAATAAGCGATCAGCGCCGCTGGCACCGCGCTGCCACTGAGTGACGATGGAGCCCGCTTCCCGAATCGGCCAAAGCAATAATGCGAGGTAAGAAAAAAAGGCGGCAAAGGTGCCCAACGTGATGGCACCTGTTTCAACCAGATGCGCGCCGTAGCCTATTAACAGCACCGTTGAACAGCCAGCCAGAACGGGCATCCATGCGCCAAGCGCGGAGCTCGCCGAGAAGAGGGCTTGGTTGTCTTCTGTGAATGTCTGATTGCTGATATCGAATCGATCGATTTCTCGACCTTCCTGAGCCATGGCTTGGACGGTTCTGATCCCGTTTAGGTTCTCCTGAACGAAGGTAGACAGCTCCGCAAATCCTTCCTGCGTCTTCTGCGAGTGCGCATAGATTAAGCCAGCGTATCGATGGGCCACCCAGGTGATCAACGGCATGGGTAGCAAGACGCTGAGTGTCAGTTGCCAAGATAGGGTGAACATGAAGCTCAGCCCGACGACAGCCGTGAACACGAGCACCATCGTGGTTCTAATGGTGCCGGCGACAAACTCCCGGATTCTGGCGATGTCATTGATCGCGCGTGCCATCAAGTCACCCACCGCAAAGCGGGTGTAGAACAATGGACCCTGTTTTTGCAGGTGGTCGAACAGTCGATTGCGCAGTGAGAAGGCCGCGTAGACACCGACCTGACGAATGAGAATTCGACTGATGATGGTGATGGAGAGCTGGCCGAGAACGCAGAGAGCGATGAGGCTCACGGGTCCCTCGAGTGCGGTTAGGACTTGATTGAAGGCCGCATCGTCGGGTGGTGTTGTGAGGTTTCCCGCAGCCGTTAAGGTATCAATACCCTCTTTGAGATAGTAGGGGATCAGGGCTTCAAAGATTCTTGCAACCAGTAGGCCCGCCATGCCACTCCAGAACGCCAGCGCATGGCGCTGGATATAGGGCATCACTCGGAAAAGATTGGACATGGTCGCGGTTGCGTTGGTTGGATCGTGGATGTTTTGAGTTGGGCAGATTTCGGGCGCCATGATAAAGAGCGCGGTGTCTGCCTGCAAACCGTGACCGGTCGAATGTTGGTTCGCGTTGCCTGCCTCGCCTCGGCATAGGCGGATTCGTGCAGAAACGCTAGAACGGTGATGATTGGGCTGGCTTGAGCGACCTCTGCTTGCGCACGTATGATCGCTCCCTGAAAACAGTGAGACATGTCATGCAATACAGGCTATCCCCTGAAGACGCTGCGTTTGTCGAGGAAGTTGCCTCGTTCATTACGGCGGAACTGGATCCCGCCATGGCTCGCCGGGTCAAGTTTGGTGAACCGGTGCCCAAAGCGTACCTCGATGAATGGACCCGAACCCTCAATCGGAAAGGTTGGGCAGCGCCGAATTGGCCGATCGAGTACGGCGGGACGGGCTGGAACATGCTGCGTCGCCATCTGTTTGACCAGGCGATGCGCGTGCACCATGCGCCGCAGACGGAGGGGTTTGGATTCAACATGGTCGGACCCGCGATCATCAAATATGGCAGTGAGGCGCAAAAGGCGCACTACCTTCCAAAAATATTGAATCAGGATATGAATTGGTGCCAGGGATATTCCGAGCCGGGCGCGGGGTCTGATTTGGCCAGCGTGAGTACGCGCGCGGTGCTCGATGGTGATCAATATGTGGTGAACGGTTCAAAGATTTGGACTTCGCGCGCAGAGGTCGCAGATCATATTTTTCTTCTGGTGCGCACCAACCCAGATGCCAAGAAGCAGCTGGGAATCACGTTCTTGTTAATGGATATGAATCAGCCTGGTGTCGAGGTCAAGCCCTTACTGGCTTTTAACGGGGCGCGACTTTGGAATCAGGTCTTTTTTGAGAATGCGAGGGTTCCCAAGGAGAATTGTCTAGGTGGCGAAAATCAGGGTTGGTCTGTGGCGAAAAGCTTACTGGGAGATGAACGACTGCTCGTCTCTAGGGTAGGGGAGAACCAGCGAATTTGTCGGCGCCTCTTGGAACTCTTAGCCGAACCCCCTATCACGCTCGCGGGTGACGGGGCTTGGACAAAGCGCCTCGCTGAGACACGAATTCGCCTGGAGGCACTCGAAGCCTCGGCGCTGAGATTGCTCACTAAATTTGATCAGGGCGGCGCTATCGGTGCTGAGCCTTCAATGTTGAAGTTACAAGGCAGTCAACTTGTTCAGGCCTTTGATACGCTCCTCATGGGTTTGATCGGAGAATACGCGCTGCCTGAAAACCGATTTCAACGGGAGGCGGGTGCAACACCGATCTGTCATGAATCCATCGATATGATTGCCAGTGGTCGTTACCACCATCGAGGGTTCACGCTGGCCGGCGGAACCAGCGAAATTCAGCACGACATTATCGCCAAATCAGTGCTGGGGCTCTGAATCAGACGAGTGTGATTTAGGCAATTGGGGTTTCGAATCAGATAACGTCTCAAATTCACCCTCGATCACCCCAGATTCCCCAGTGCCTGGCTGCGAGGTGCTCGCGGCGCCGGGTGCGGCCCACAAGAAGAGTGCGACGCCGGCTAAATCGGTCAGTAATCCTGGCAGTAAGAGACATACCCCTGCAAACATCATCAGAAGTTGCTTGGGGGCCAAGCGCAAATCGGCAATGCCTACCCCTTGCACTTGGCGAGTTGAAGCCAACAGCGACTGGCCCGAACGTCTGATGATCCCGTAGCCAAGGAAACCCGTGATCAAGATTTCCAGCAAAAAAAAAGCGAAGCCAAAGCTCAGACCCAGCGCGACCAAACCGAGGCATTCGGCAATCAGGACATAATGTATGGGGTTTCGAATCATAAGAAGGGTATTCGTCTTTCAGTTCTGGTAGAGGGACTGGGTTAGTGAGTGATGATTTTGAATGTCGTGGCGTCCGGAATCAAAGGTGAGCATCTGATGAATCAAACTTGGTGATGCTGCAGTATAAAGGGTTAACTAACCTTGTTCAGGACGCCTCACTAGCGTTAGGCTGAGGCCCCTTAAACAGCAGCGCTGCTTCTTTACCGTTCTCCACTGTCAAAGCAATCGTCATGGCCTTAATCACTCAAACATTCATGATCCCGACAGACGAGGGTGTACTCGAGGCGAAAAGATGGCTGCCGGAAACGGTTCGAGACCAGAACGCCTTGCCATGGGCACTGCTCTGCCATCCTCATCCGCTTTACGGTGGGTCAATGGACGACGGTGTCTTGGCGTTCGCCCGAGAGGCGTTTGTCATGAGAGGGTTCGGTGTGTGCGGCTTCAATCTTCCGGGTGTGGGGCAATCGACCGGTCGATCCGTGGGCGATCTCTCGGAGACGGCCTGTCTTGAGGCCGTTTGTCGTTATTTTTCGCTGGAAGGAC
>JALRJG010000183.1 GCA_023261215.1 Pseudomonadales bacterium
CTGACCATGACATGGTTCATGAATTTGGCCAAAGTCACATTACCGAACTTGGGATCCGGGATGATTTCTCGTTTCTCTGGTGTGCGTCTTCTAGGCATAATGTTCTCTCTTCAGGTGTCTCGAGATTGTTTCACTCGACCTTACTGTTGGGGCTCCCAAGGGAGCAGTCAATCGGGGTTCTGAACGCTATGCGTTACCCCCCGGGTTGTGAGAAGTCACTTCAACTTCTGCTTGAAATCTAAATCTGTCACGGAACCCGCTGATTCTTTTATTCGCCGGAATTTGTTCACCCGCGGCTCAACCGCTTTTCAATCCCTCGCTCTGGACTGACCCTCTGCAAACTACTTCGAACTAGAGGGACGCTGCCCCCCGATTCTCGAGCGGCCTTCAATGCAACTCGAGTAACGGTCTAGCGTTCAGGCGTTAAGACTTAGGCTTCTTGGTTCCGTATTTCGAGCGACCCTGGTTTCGATTGTTGACGCCTGAGGCATCCAGGGCACCACGAACGGTGTGGTAACGCACACCTGGCAAATCCTTGACACGACCACCGCGGATGAGCACGACTGAGTGCTCCTGAAGATTATGACCTTCACCGCCAATATAGGACGTGACTTCCATCCCATTGGTCAACCGCACGCGACACACCTTTCTAAGTGCTGAGTTTGGCTTTTTTGGTGTCGTGGTGTAGACACGGGTACAAACGCCTCGACGCTGTGGGCAGGCCTGAAGGGCCGGCACGTCGCTCTTTGCGACCTTACGACGGCGTGGCTTCCTAACCAGTTGGTTAATTCTGGCCATCTCATTTTCTCCTTTAACATTCCGCGCAAAGCGCGAAATTTCAGCGTCGACTTCAGCGAGTCGCGCATTCTAATGACCACCCCCTGCTGAGTCAACAGACTTAGCCCCTGGGCGGTCTCTCATTCAGAGCACGCTGTTGGGCGCCGGCGACACCGACACCCTAAAGCCTTAGACCTCGCCCTGGCTCAACGCCTCACTCAGCGCCTGCTCGACTTCGCTTGCGGTCACCGTTGACTCAAGCTCGCCACCTTCTCTACGTGCCTTTCGCTCGTTGTGATAGGTGAGGCCCGTCCCGGCAGGGATCAATCGACCCACAATCACATTCTCTTTCAATCCTCGAAGATAATCGCGCTTGCCGGTCACTGCCGCTTCGGTCAACACTCGCGTTGTTTCTTGGAAAGAGGCCGCGGAGATGAATGACTCGGTTGCCAGCGAAGCTTTGGTAATACCCAACAAGACCCGCTCGCCCACTACCCTGAGCTTGTCTTCGTCGCTGAGTCGATCGTTTTCTTCCAAATAGTGGTTGAACTCGATTTGCTCTCCTTTAACAAACGCAGAATCACCTGGATCCGACACTTCTATCTTGCGCAGCATCTGGCAAACGATGACTTCGATGTGCTTATCGTTGATCTTCACACCTTGAAGTCGATAGACGTCCTGGATCTCCTTGGTAATGTAGTTTGCAAGCGCTTCAACACCTTTCAGGCGCAGAATGTCATGTGGGTTTTCGGGCCCATCTGACACCACTTCCCCTTTCTCAACGTGCTCTCCCTCGAACACCGTCATGTGACGCCACTTGGGAATAAGCACTTCGTAATGATCACTACCATCAGGCAGAAGAGCGCCATCGTTTGGCGTGATCACCAAACGCCGCTTGCCCTTGGTTTCTTTACCGAAACTGACAGTACCGCTGATCTCAGCCAAGATCGCAGGTTCTTTGGGACGACGCGCTTCGAAGAGGTCGGCAACACGTGGCAGACCACCGGTGATGTCACTCGTCTTCGACCCCTCTTGCGGGATCCGCGCAATGACATCGCCCGCAGATAATTCATCACCATTTTCGAGTGACAAAATCGCATTCGCTTCGAGGAAGTAATGCGCGGGCAGTTCAGTTCCCGGCAGCATAAGCGACTTGCCCTTGCTATCCACCAGTAAGACCGCCGGTCGCATGTCCTTTCCAGCGCTGGGGCGATCTTTAGGATCAATGACCGAGATACTGGACAGACCCGTGAGCTCGTCAGTTTGACGGCGGACGGTGATACCCTCTTCCATGTTCTCGAACACCACCTTACCCGCAACTTCCGTCACAATCGGCCGAGTGTGCGGATCCCAGTTGGCCACAACGGCGCCCGCTTGAACCTCATCTCCGGCCGTGGCCTTGATGGTTGCACCATAAGGGACCTTATAGCGTTCACGCTCGCGTCCAGTTTCCTGATCCGCCACCGCAATTTCGCCTGATCGCGATACCGCAACCAAGTCACCGTTGGGCTTCTCAATCGTCTTCAGGTTATGTAAGCGCAGGGTACCTGCATGTTTAGCTTGAACGTTATCAACCGCGGTCGCCCTTGAGGCCGCACCACCGATGTGGAATGTCCGCATCGTCAACTGCGTGCCCGGCTCACCAATGGACTGCGCCGCAATCACACCGATCGCCTCACCGATGTTGACTAAATGCCCGCGCCCTAGGTCACGGCCATAGCAGTTGCTACAAATCCCGTAACGGGTCTCACAGGTGATCGCGCTTCGTACCTTAATTTCGTCCACACCCATGGACTCAATCTCATCGGCCAGCTTCTCATCAATCAATGTGCCACTGGGGATCAACAACTCATCACCCGCGCTATTGAAAACGTCTTCTGCAACCACTCGACCAAGCACTCGCATTGCGAGTCCAGCAATCACATCACCGCCTTCGATGACGGCGTTCATGACGAGGCCTTGATCGGTACCGCAATCTTCTTCTGTGATCACAAGATCTTGTGCCACATCGACCAATCGTCTCGTTAGATACCCCGAGTTCGCTGTCTTGAGTGCAGTGTCCGCCAGCCCCTTACGTGCGCCGTGGGTTGAAATGAAGTACTGCATGACAGACAACCCTTCACGGAAGTTCGCCGTAATCGGGGTCTCAATAATTGAACCATCGGGCTTCGCCATCATGCCGCGCATACCCGACAGCTGACGAATCTGAGCAGGGGAGCCTCGAGCACCAGAGTCGGAATACATCCACACACTGTTAAACGAAGACTGCTCTTCTTCTTCACCCTCGCGATTTATCACGGTCTCGGTGCTGAGCGTGTCCATCATCGCATTACTGACCTGGTCGCTCGCTCGCGTCCAGATATCGATCACCTTGTTGTACTTCTCTCCTTGGGTCACAAGTCCCGATGCAAACTGGCCCTCAATTTCTCGAATTTCATTCTCGGATCGCGCGATGATTTCGGCTTTCTCCGCTGGAATGACAAAGTCTTCGACACCGATGGAGGCGCCTGACCGCGTTGAGTACTGGTAGCCCATATACATCAACTGGTCTGCAAAAATAACGGTTTCTTTCAACCCTACTTTTCGATAACACAGGTTGATCAAGCGCGACATATCCTTGTTCACCATCGTCTTATTGACTTCGGCGAAGGGGATACCTTCCGGCACTATTTCGTAAACAAGCACTCGACCCACAGTCGTCTCATGGACGCCAGAGCGCGATTCCATCTCACCCTCTTCATTGATGACGCGTTCCTGCACCCTGACTTTGACCCGTGACTGGAGGCCCACGGAACCGGTGCTGAACGCGCGTGATACTTCATCTGTGTCGGCAAAGATCATGCCTTCACCACGATCGTTGACGCGTTCGCGAGTCATCCAATAAACACCCAAGACCACGTCTTGAGATGGCACAATGATCGGTTCACCATCAGCAGGCAAAAGGACGTTATTGGTCGACATCATGAGTGCACGCGCTTCCAATTGAGCCTCAAG
>JALRJG010000184.1 GCA_023261215.1 Pseudomonadales bacterium
CTTGCATGCGATCTGGACGCTTATCCACATAATCACACACGGCACATCGAACGAGATCTCGGGATTCTCCGACACGCATAAAAAGCGCATCGGTTTCCCCGCACGACGGGCATTCAGCGCCAGAAATAAAACGGCGATTCATGCTCGCTGGATTCCCTCTTGCTCTAAGAGTGCATCAATTTTAGGCGGCCTACCCATAAATGCCTCAAACAAGTTCATTGCATCGTCGCTGCCACCCTTCTCCAAAATGGACTCCAAAAAACGTTCCCCTACCTGGCGATCAAACGCACTGGTTGCCTTAAACGCGGAGTAGGCATCGGCTGACAGGACCTCCGCCCATTTGTAGCTATAGTAACCCGCTGCATAGCCGACAAAGTCACTAAATATATGGTTAAACCCATGCTGAAATCGATTGAACTCGGGCACTGGCACGACGGCGACCTCTTGCCTGACGTCGTCGAGCAGGGCCTGGATACCGCCTTCACCGCACCCTTCGTGATGCAATCTGAAATCAAATAGGGCGAATTCGAGCTGTCTGACCATATGCATGCCCGCCTGATAATTCTTCGCCGCCAGCAATCGATCGAGCTGGGCATCAGGCAACGGCTCGTGCGTCTCCACATGCCTTGAGATGAGCGCAATGGCCTCACGGTCCCAACACCAGTTTTCTAGAAATTGGCTTGGCAGTTCAACGGCGTCCCATGCCACCCCGTTGATCCCCGACACGCCCGAACATTCGACTTTCGTCAGCATGTGATGCAATCCGTGACCAAACTCGTGAAACAAAGTCACGACCTCATCATGGCTTAGAAGTGATGGTTTGCCGGCGACACCGGGCGAGAAATTGCAGGTCAGAAATGCCACCGGGCGCTGGACCATGCCCTCGGGCGTAAGCCTGCGATTTCGACAATCTGCCATCCACGCGCCTCCGCGCTTTTTGGGTCTGGCATAAAGATCCATGTAAAAAAAGGCGATGGTTTCTCCGTCACGCTTGATTTGGTAAGTCGTGACGTCTGGATGCCAAGTCGCGATATCACCGCAAGGCGCGATCGACACACCAAACACTCTTGACACGATATCGAACATGCCATTAATCACGTGATCTGCTGGGAAGTAGGCTTTCAATGCGTCTTCCGACAAATCGAAGGTTTGTTGACGCTGGCGCTCGGAGGCAAAGGGGATGTCCCAGGCAGAAAGCTCACTCAGGCCAAGATGTGCCTCAGCAAATGCTTCAAGCGACCGCATTTCATCCCGAGCGGTGGGCAACGAAACCTGTGCTAAGTCGCGCAAGAAGGTCAAAACGGCATCTGGAGACTCGGCCATCTTGGTCGCGAGACTGTACTCAGAGAAATGGGCGAAGCCCAAAAGGGCAGCGACCTTTTCTCGCCCTTCAACAATCTGCGCCATGAGCTCACTGTTATCGAATTGTCCCGCGTTTGGGCCAACGTCCGACGCTCGAGTGACAAAGGCCTCGTAAACCTCGCGGCGCACCTCGCGGTTCTCACAAAATTTCATGACTGCAAGGTAAGACGGCGCATCCAGCGTTAGAAGATAGCCCTGCAAGCCCTCCCTCTCGGCTGCTTCAGACAGCATCTGAAGTGCCGATTCCGGAAGTCCCGTCAGAATTGCGCCATCCTCAATCACTCGCTTCCAGTGGTCGGTCGCGTCCAGCACGTTCTCTGAAAACCGGCTGGTCTGCTCGCTGAGCTGAGACTTAAGTGCGGCATACCTTTCACGATCTTCTCCAGCGAGCCCCACACCTGAAAGTTCAAATTCCCTTACAGCGTTTTCCACACTTTTTCTTTGGTCCTGGGTGAGGCCGCGTGCCGGTCCTCTGGCTTGTAGGTGCCGATAGACCCCAAAGAGCGCTTCATCTTGACCCAGCTCGGTCTGGTAATCCGTAATCAGCTTTCGTGCATCGTTGTAAGCCTCTCGAAGCGCTTCACTGTTGACCACAGCATTCAGATGCTCCACTGGATTCCAGGCATCATTCAAACGAGCATCCAATGCCTCAAGCTGAAGCAGAAGGTCGGCTGTCATCGAAGCCTCTGGCAAGCCCTTGATTCGATCGAGCGCTTCGCGATTGCTCGCCAGTATTTCGGTGATCGCGGGCACCACATGCATCGCTGAGATTTCATCAAAGCGAGGGAAGTCTCCTCGGATCAAAAGCGGATTGGTCATTGCCACTGCACTCCTCTCAGCGGTGGAGAGACATCACATCCCTCGGCACCCTGTTTCTCTGGTCTGTCTAGATCCTAATGCGTGTCGTCGGTTCAAACGAGCCCTTCAAAACACAAAGCGGGCAGCAAAGAGAAGCGACGCCCTCATCCGATGCGCAATCGGTCCTGCCGTTAGATGCCGTTGATCCATTGAAAACGCTGCGTTTTTAAGCTCTAGCCTCAAGCCCCTCTGCCTGACGAAGTGCCAAGGTTGAGGGCTGCTGACCGAACCAGATTTCAAAAGCGAGCGCGGCTTGCTCAATGAGCATGCCTAATCCATCGGCTGTCGCCGCCGCACCCAGCGATGACGCCCACGTTAAGAACGGCGTTTTTTCCTGGCTATAACTCAGGTCGTAAGCGCAGGTGAGTGATCCGATCACATGAGGCGGAACGTCAACCCGCTGACCAGACAAGCCGGCAGCACTGGCGTGAATGATGATGTCGTATTGCGCTTCAAGTTCACTCGTGGACCTGGCTTCTAGCCGAACATCAGTCTGACGCTGGCTCAAGACGACCGCTCGTTCATGGGTGCGATTCCACACATGGACCGCGCTCGGCTTAGCCTCTAACAAGGCACCCAGAATCCCCTGCGTAGCGCCGCCTGCGCCCAGCACCAGGATCCGTGCCTCTCTTAGGCGCCAGTCCAAGTGATGAACCATGTCATTAATCAGGCCCGGTCCATCCGTGTTATGCCCAGTAATCACGCCACCTGGTTCAAAAGAGAGTGTATTCACGACGCCGGTGGCTTGCGCGTTCTCACTTCGCGCGGTGCAGATATCGTGCGCATCAAATTTATAAGGCACCGTGACGTTACATCCTCGCCAACCGTCCTGGATCAGACGATTCGCCACCTCGCTGAACGTACCCGGCAGGACTTCCAGCTTCTGATAGTCGATCGACAGTCCGAATTGCCCAGCAAAGTGATAATGAAGCTCAGGTGAACGGCTATGCTCAACGGGGTGTCCCAAAACGCCAAGCTGATACATTAAGATGCCTGCCTGATCACGCGGCCCGAGATGAGATCCCGAATTTCAGACGCGCCGCCGGTACCTCCGAGTTCACCCTCCAAAATGCCATCGATTTCTGGGCCGAGCTCTTTCTCTATGGCCGTCGATGTTGCAAGTGCGGGTTGCCCACTGCGATTCGCGGACGTTGACACCACAGGGCCAGCCATCGCTTGCGTCATCATGGCGACAACAGGATGGGTAGTGACTCTGAGTGCAACTGAGGCATGGCTGCCTCGGATCCAAGTGGGACAAAACCCATTATCGGGGACCAAAAACGTCACCGGTGACGGCCAAATGCGTTCCAGCTCTGTTCTTGCGTGCTCAGGTAATCCAACCAAATACGGGTTCAGTTGTTCAATTTGGCTAGCAAGCAAGATAAGGCCCTCATCAACCGAGCGACCTTTAATCCTCAAAATACGCTGGACGGCCGCTTCATTATGCGGGTCGCAACCTAACCCCCAAACCGCTTCAGTGGGGTAGGCAATGACCTGTCCATTTAGAATTTTCTTTGCAGCATCTTTAACGGATAACAACGTA
>JALRJG010000185.1 GCA_023261215.1 Pseudomonadales bacterium
GTATTGATCTGCCTGGATGCTTTGGCTGGCGTCATGAATACCATGCAGCGGACCATGAAAACCTTGTTCACGATCTGAAACGATTGGATGGCCATAAGATCTGATTTGGTCGAGATCCTGATTGGCACTGATGATAATTTGATCGCACTGAGGGACAAGCAAACCGAGTGTGTGCTCAATGAGCGGTTTACCCGCATATAACTTAAGCGCCTTATTGCCGCCTCCTAGGCGACTTGCGGCACCACCGCATAGGGCGATGCCACAACAAACGGACTGACGAGGCTGGACACTCGTGCGTGCCATAATGATGCGATCCTAGAGCCGAGGTGTGAAGGATACCGATTTGAATTTAGATAGCGCAATCGCGCGACTCGGGCGTTTGTTACCAGGCTATGTGTATCGCGACGAGCAACGTCAATTTATGGATTCGGTGACTGAAGCGCTGTCAAATCCAGGCGTGACGTTGATCGAAGGGGGTACTGGCATTGGTAAAAGTCTAGGTTATGTCATCCCGCTTTTGCTATCCGAAAAATCCTTCACAGTCTCTACCGCGACTCGCGCACTTCAGCTGCAACTTCTAGATGAGACGATGCCAATCGCTCGGGACGCAACCCAGGTGGGCGGCAGCATTGGCCTTCGGATGGGCCGCGATAATTACTTGTGTCCTAGAAATCTTGAATCAATATTGTCCATGCCCGCGCAAGGTATGTCGCAGCATGACATTGACGCATCCCATCGAATTGAGCGGTGGTTCAAAGAAACACGACATGGGAACCTCTGGCTGCTTAATGAGCCTGCGCTTGCCCAATCCACGCTAAGGAAAGTGACGGTTCAGGATGGCGATTGCGATGGCAGGATGTGCAGATTTTTTCAGCACTGTCCTTACTTTCGTAGTCTTCAGAGTCATTCCCAGGGTCTCATCAGCAATCATCACCTATTAATCGCGGAGGCAGATCGTGCGCCCGATGACCGGAGGACGAGGCAAACATCCATTCTTGTAATCGATGAAGCCCATTTGATGTTCGATCGAATCGAAGACCACGTTCGTCAACGATTAACCCCTGCGCGTTTTTTGGACCTCGCACGATTGTTAAAGGCATCCTTTGAAGCTCTCGATAGAGACGATGTCCTGATCAATCGTCTCTCGACTCAATGCGGGTCTATGGTAGACGTCGCGGGCGAAATTAGGACCATGGAGCAGCGTTTAAGACACTTAGCAGCCCGCGATGTTGAGCACCTGCGACTGAAGCTTGAACGCATTGAGTATTTTCTTGACGAGATGATGCAAGCACTCAAAAGTCGTCTCGGTCGAAGTCGATTCTTGGATCAAGCCTATGATCTTGTTCACGAACTCGATGACGATACGATGATCATGCAAAACCGATTGCAGGATTATGAGCGAACGGGGGACATCACAACGTCGGGGAGCCACCCAGAAGATGTTTGGGCATCGTTTGCTCGGATCTGCCGACCCTTTGAACACATCCTGCTGGTCTCGGGTTCGCTCTCTCTAGCAGGTGACTTCAGTTTTGTTCGACACACGCTTGGCCTCGCGTCCGCTCGCACGGTCTCCATCGGCTCACCTTTTGATTTTTGGAATCAAACCCGTGCTTTCTGCTTGAGAGGGTCGAGTGACCCCGCTCAGTCCCGCGATCCAAGCGCT
Organism: Pseudomonadales bacterium; assembly: GCA_023261215.1. Taxonomy (GTDB): domain Bacteria; phylum Pseudomonadota; class Gammaproteobacteria; order Pseudomonadales; family Azotimanducaceae; genus UBA9926. The sequence goes on from JALRJG010000185.1 coordinate 1,664, forward strand.
TTCATGGGTGCAATCTATCCTCTCCTGCGAAAAGTTAAGAGCCTGGTGTTATTTACGACACACCGTGCATTGAAAAGCGCAGAGCAACTGCTTGCGGCTGAAAAGGACGTTGATTTCTTGGTCTACACGGGTGGCGATTCCAATCATTTCTTGAAGCGCGTCGCGGCGAGAGACCATGTTGTGGTTTTAGCGACCAAGGTCTTTTGGCAGGGGATCGATTTTCGACAAGCTGGGATTCGATGTGTGGCTATAGATCGACTACCATTTGCGCCTCCTGCCGATGAGTCATGGTCGGAGGAGACCGGAGAGACGCACTTTGGAGGTGATTTTGAAGACACCTTGTTGCCCCGATGTGGGCTGGAAATGAAACAGGGCTTTGGTCGCCTGATTCGTCACGAAAGCGATCGAGGGGTGTTTGTTGTAGGTGATGGGCGATTAATGTCGATGAGTTATGGTGAGGCATTGCGCCGATGGTTGCCCGAGACGCAATGGGTGGACACGGTAGAAGCGTTGATTGAGTTTCTAGAGATGTCGGTGAGCGAAGAAAATCCCAAGAGCGTGGGTCGCTCTAAACAAAGCGAAGGCGATGAAAAACACCGCGCGACGCTTGGGGCGGTCGATGACCTCTGACCTACTTTTATGAATGTTAGAAGGATGAAAATTTGGCGCTTTTGGCGATAGATTGTGCATTCTCTGTCTTGAGCATAGGGATCCAGCGCGACGACTACACTCGGGTCGTAGAGCTGGGCGAGGTGCGCCAACACTCGAGAGATTTGCTCGGCGAGATTCACAGGTTGTTGGAAGAAGAAGCGGTGGCTCCGCGGGAGCTGAAAGCCATCGCTTTCAGTCAGGGGCCCGGCTCGTTCACGGGGCTCAGAATTGCGACGGGTGTGGTTCAAGGCCTCGCTTACGGATTGAATTGTGCTGTTGTGCCGATTCCATCGATGGCAGCAATCGCCTCGCAAGTGTTTTCAGAATGCGATACTCGTGATGTCGTGGTGGCACTGCATGCTCGAGCGGATGAAGTCTACCTAGCGCAGTTCGATCAAGTTTCGGAAGTGCCGAAACGCCGAGGAGGCTATCACGTTTCACAAGTACAGACCCTTGCCGACGATCTTCTGGAAGGGCGTGTACTCGCAGGATCTGGTGTGTCCACATTTCTAGAACATGCGCCTGCGCGGGTCGCGCATTTCGATCAGCTGGTTGAGATCCAAAAGCCCAACCTGGTTTACTTGTTAAGACTGGCCACGATATTGCTTGATCGAGGGGAGGGGGTTTCGGCTTTGGAGGCAGCCCCACTGTACGTTCGAGAAGAAGTGGCGCAGAAGCCTTTGTCGTGAGTCGTTTTTTTTTGAGTCGAAGCTCAGGCCGTCTGTGTCTCATATCTCGCGGTGCTGAACGATCGCCTTTGTACGTGGACTTCACGACACCCGCGCTGATGCAGCGAGTGAAACGCTTGAGCCCTCGCTCGGAATTACTTCTAAAAGCGTTAGGTGGGCAACCTGGAGAGACCGTGGTGGATATGACCACGGGCCTAGGCACGGACAGTTTTCTCTTAGCCGCCTATGGGTATCGCGTCTTATCAATTGAGCGGTCGCGAACCCTTTATCTGCTGTTATGTGATGGACTGAATCGAGCATTAGCGGATCCTTCTGTACCTGAATGGTTACAGAAGACCTTGGCTAGAATCCATTTGATCAATGCCGATGCCCGATCGGTGAGTCTCTTGCCCAATGAATCGGTTGTGCCAATCTGCCCATAGCAGCGTCGCGCTAAAGATACCGCTCAACACCAATCCACCCCCCATGGTGGGCGTCCCCGACTTCACCAGGTGACTTTGCATCGCGTAAGCGCGGACCGGCTGACCAATTTTGAGCGCTGTCAGATGGCGAATCACAGTTGGCCCGGCAATCAAACCAATCAGCAGCGCCGTCAACGCGGCCATCACCGCGCGAAAGGTAATGTATTGGAATACGCGCAGAAAGCCCCACTGCGGCATCAATGTTTGTAGCCATTCGGCCAAGCTAAGCAACATGTCGCGTTCCTTCTTTTTCTTGTTTGCTCGCTGGGCGATTGACCACCGGCAGCC
>JALRJG010000186.1 GCA_023261215.1 Pseudomonadales bacterium
GAGGCTTGGATTATTGATGCGGCTAGAACACCGCGTGCCATTGGCAAACAAGGCAAGGGTGCACTATGGGAAATTCACCCTCAAAAATTGTTATCCACGGTCCTCAAGGCGCTCGTTGAGCGTAATGGGCTCAACACTGAGGACGTTGATGACGTGGTCATGAGCTGTAGTAGCCAAATTAAAAAGCAAGCGCAATGTATTGGTCGCATGGCGGCACTGGACGCTGGCTATTCCATGCGCGCGTCCGGTGTCACGCTCGATCGGTTCTGTGGCGGCGGCATCTCTGCCGTCAATATGGGCGCTGCGTCAATCATGAGTGGCATGGAAGACCTGATTATCGCGGGTGGGGTCGAAATGATGTCTTATGTAGCTGCTGAGGGCATCCCGACACCGCTGGATGCGCACAACGAGGATTTACGCAATGCGCATCCGCAAACGCAGGTAGGGATCGCTGCGGACATTATTGCCACCGAGGAGGGCTTTTCGAGGGAAGCGCTGGACGCATTCTCTGCAACCAGTCAGCAGCGAGCAGGCGCTGCCATCCAGGCGGGGGCATTTGATAAGAGCCTGGTGACCGTCCGTCATCCAGACGGAAGTGTCGCGCTAGATCATGAAGAGTTCCCCCGACCGCAAACGACCGCTGAGCTGCTCGCGAATCTGGAACCTGTGTTTGATAAGTACATGGATCTGCCGTTCTACGACTCAGGGCTCACGTTCAGGGAGATGGTGGCGAAGAAGTGGCCCGGACTTGAAATCAAACACGTGCATCACGCGGGGAGCTCGTCTGGCGTGGTCGACGGTGCCGGTGCCCTGGTACTCGCGTCACCAGAATATGCCAAGGCGCATGGTCTGAAGCCTCGTGCTCGCATCAAGGCCATGGCCAACATGGGGCATTCGCCTGAGTATATTTTGAATGCGCCCGTCGATGCAGCGAAGAAAGTACTTTCGAAAGCCGGTATGACGCTCGCGGACATAGACCTCTTTGAAGTGAACGAGGCATTCGCGGTCGTGCCGGTGAAGTTTATGCGCGACTTAGGTGTGGATCACGACAAGCTGAATGTGAATGGTGGCGCCATCGCGCTCGGTCATCCCATCGGCGCAACGGGTGCGATGTTGATTGGCACGGCGCTTGATGAACTCGAGCGCCGAGGGCAGGCCAATGCTCTGATAACAATGTGTGCTGCTGGCGGAATGGCGCCTGCGGTGGTAATCGAGCGAATGTAGTTTTAAAGGGCGCTGGGCAGAGATGCCCGGCGCGGTCACGTCGAGAATTGACCAAGGCTCAGAGCCTAACCCAACCTGTCTCAACGTCTTGAAGAGCCGCGTCGTAGCCCAGTTCGCCCGGAAGCAGCAGTTCCCGGGATTCACCATCCACTCTTACGCGCTCGAAATCCTGCTGCGCCCCGAGAAACTCAAACACACTGTTCGTCGTCTCATGCTTGGTTAGATTCTTCAACATTCGCAGTGTAGGCGTCATTAAATTCATCTCTTCGGCGTCAAAGGCGTCAAGGATGGCTTGCGGTGACATCCAGGCAGAGTCCACCAGCTCCTGCTGATCATGGACTGCGTCGCTGCCATCCTCGCAAGCGGCAATGAAGAATCGAGCATCGAATCTTCGGGGTGAACCAAGCGGTGTGATCCAGCGAGCCACCAGATGAAGTCGAGATGCATCAGGTCTCATCTGCCAAGCCTCGAGGAGCTGATCGAAAGACACGGTGCCTGCATTGAGACGGTTCCTGCCCTCCGTCAGGGCGTCTTGAATTAAAGACCGCTTGCCCCCTGACCCTGTGGTCATGAGCTCGCCGCATTCTTCAAAACACTCTCGGATACCGGCCACGTAGTAGGCCCGGTCTTCATTCGGGCGCTCAGCGACTTGGTCCCTGCCGGGAATATCCTCCCTCACCCGACCCGAGACCTCGGCATGAAAATCGGCTTCGTCAACGGCGCCGCCAGGAAAGACCCACATTCCTCCCGCGAAAATAGTCTTGGCGTGCCGTCGCATCATCAGCACTTGGAGCTCATCGGTATCCCGAATGAGCATGACGGTTGCTGCAGGGCGGATGGGTACCTGCGCAGGATCAAAATCCTCGGACATGAAAAACCCTATTGTTTGTCGTTCGGCGTCAAGCGCTAGCGTTAGAGAGGGCGCGCGCAAGCGCGCATCAGCACGTGAGGCGCGCAGCCCATGTGCGCCCTATTAGGCGCCCATGACATCGAGCACTTCGGGCAATGCGTTGACGAACCTTTCAACGTCTGGGAGTAAACCTGTGCTGACCCGTGACCAGTGCGTGTAATCCTGATAGATCCCGCGGATCAGAATACTGCGTTTGGCCATCTCTTGACGGAAAGTCTCAGCATTAAGATCGCCCAGATCAATGAACACGAAGCTGGTTTGTGAGGGGGCAGGCTTAAGGCCATGGGTTCGCGCCGCTTCGTTAATCATTTGCCGAGCTTCGATAATTCTCGACTTCGAGTAATTAAGGAAATCAAAATCGTTGTAGGAAGCAACTGCCGCCGCGACGCCGGCTTGATTCATTGAGTAATTGCCCAGCCCATAACGCATCATCGACTCGATCTTTTCTGGCGCTGCCATCATGTAGCCAACCCGCAGTCCAGCCATGCCGTAGATCTTGCTGAAGGTCTTGGCGACATAGACATCATGACCCTCGTTGATGAGATCAACCATTGAATTGGCCTCAGGGTCATCGGTGATTTCGTTGTAGGCCTCGTCAACTAACACGGTGCATTTCTTCGATGCCTTGATGCAAAACTCACGCAAGGCTGCCGGGTCCGACATGATCGCGGTCGGGTTGTTCGGGTTACAAATCTGAACCATGGACACATCGGGTGTTATGGCGTCGTAGAGCGCGTCCAAATCAACCGAGAGATCGACCGTTTTTGCGATGCGCTTGAGCTCTCCTCGGCCATGGCGCAATGCGGATTTAGTGGTGGTATCCCAGACGAGATCAGGACCGAGCACTTTACCCTGCTGCAGTTTTTCAAGTGCTAGGTAGGTCAATACGCCGGAGGATCCTGAACTGAGATCGATATGGTCACGGGTGAGGTTATTGCGTTCCGCGATCATGTCTTTCAGTCGAGTGAGTGAATCGCCGATGTAGTAGGCGCCCTTCTTGGTAGCATCAAGCATGGCTGTGATGGCCGCGGGGCTGGGTCCATAGGGATTTTCGTTGGCGTTCAGTTTGGCAATGCCTGACGCGGGGCCATAATTGAGCATCGCATTGCTGGCAATGGCTCCGGGAAAAGACACTAACTGGCCGCCCGCGAGGGCGGCGGCGCCTAACGTTGAGCGACCTAGGAAACTTCTTCGAGACCACGTGGTTGGCATGATTGTCCTCCTGCTCGGTAAGGGAATTCGGTGCTTGGTCTGCTTTTGACTGTGGCCCTAATGTAGTGCCTTTGGGGGGTCTTGGCTAGCGATCCTTTGATCGCGCTCTGAGACGCCGCTGGGGCTCGCCAACGAAGTGCAGTAATGTGTACTTGCTTAGCATTCAGGCAGAGCCTAAGTGAATCTCAGAGCGCCCAGCGCAGTCGTGACTAAAGTAATTTGTTCAGCATGCTCGCGGCGACAATGATCAAGTAAAGACCAAATGCGCGCTTGAGGTGAAGCTCCTTCATGCGCTGAGCCAGCCGAGCGCCCCACGGACTTGTGAACATCGTCATCACGGAAATGGCGATCAAGGCAGGGACGTGAATATAGCCCACGGCACCCCAGGGCAATTCGCTT
>JALRJG010000187.1 GCA_023261215.1 Pseudomonadales bacterium
GGTCCTTTGAGCACTTCGACCCGAGACGCCAGTTCCAATTGCCCTTGGAACAGCTCGTTGACGTTACAAAAACCCGAAGCTCGAAGAGGGATACCGTCGAGGGTCATGAGAAACGCGCCGCAGCTACCGGCACCCGTTAAAACCGGGGAGCGAATGGCCGTGAGATGCTCTTGACCATTGCCTCGACTGACCCAGGCACCCGCCACGGACTCGAAAATCTCGTTCGGGTGGATGGCTTGTTCTTCAATCAGAGACGTTTCATCGATGATGGAAATCGATAACTCGGTCTGCCGCCAGGTTTCTTCAGACCGCTTGCCGGATACGACGACCTCCTCGAGCTCCGCTGCGCAAAGCGGTTCCAGCCCCTCAAAGGTCAGCGTGAGGGCGAGTAAGGCGGCGGTAACAACAGTTCGTACAGGAAGCATCGCAAACATCGGTTGAAACAGGAATGAGGGCGAGAGATTACCCCATTTGGCCTCTTCCTGCCGGCGATCGCGCGTGAAATCACGTTAAAATGCTTGGGCTTAGATTCCGCAAGTCAATTTATGGTGCACTCACTTCTCGGTGGCGACACGACGTACGTCAATCAGTACGATCCCAGTCAACTCTTCCCCGTTTCGCGAGAGACAGGCCGGCAAACACTGGGGCTATCAAGCGCCGATTTGCCATTTGAAGGTTTTGATCTCTGGAATGCCTACGAATTCACCTACCTGACGCATGATGGGGTGCCAAGGCACTTGGCGTTGCGCCTTTGGATCCCGATTCAAAGTCCTTCCTTGATTGAATCGAAATCTATGAAGCTTTACCTAGGGTCCTTCGCTGGCAGTCGATTCGAATCCGAATCGGAGGTGATCGCGACGATCGCTCGTGATCTAAGCGAGGCACTCGGCTTGGGACAAGCACCGATCGAAACCGAGCACGCACGGATGCCACCCGAATTGGTGGTTCGGGTGTTGTCCGACGCGGATCTGGCCGTCCCATCGAGACCCGAAGGGTGGATCTGTTTGGATCGCGAGATCCCTGAGCAGATTTCGTTCGACTACAGTCCATCGCTGTTGCGGGTCGCGAGTAATCGTGCGGCATCCGAGGTTTTGTATTCGGATGGGTTCCGCTCGCTCTGCCCAGTCACCGGCCAACCCGATTTCGCACGGATTGTGCTTGGCTATGAGGGCGTCGAAGTCGACAGAGCGGCCCTTCTCGCGTACTTGTTGTCCTACCGTGAGCATGGCGATTTTGCAGAACAAGTTGCTGAACGGTTGTTTGTCGATTTAATGCGCGCGTTTTCACCCAGTGCCTTGTGGGTCCGGGCTGAGTTCACGCGCCGTGGCGGCATTGATATCAATACCGAGCGGTTCGCCCATTGCGAGCCCTCGCCCTACCAGCGTCATCCAAGGCAATAGCTAGGCCTCGCTTGCCGCTTCCATGGCATCTGCCCGATCAAGGGAATCGGCGTACGGCTTGCGCGCGAACCAAAGTAGAACGATACCGAGGACACCAAAGAACGAGACCATAGTGATCATTGAGTACCGAACCCCTTCGATGCCAGGGAAGAGGTGCTCGCTCATGGCCCCTGCCAGGGGCGGGCCAAACATCATGCCTATCGCGCCGGTCAGCATGTAGACCGCTGCGACACGCGCTCTGAGATGCGTCGGCGTGATAACGGGTAGTGCGCCGTTGGCAATGCCAAACGGTGAATTTACAGCGAGCAACGCTGGCGCATAGAGCACGAAGGCCCAGAAAGGGTCCGGTGCGATCTGGATCAGCAGTGCTGTTGGGACCGTGATGACGCCGCCTGCCATGCCGGCAACGATATTGGCATCGCGCCAGCCCCGATTGCTCAGGAATCGTGCGAGCCAGGCCGCGGCGAGGGGGCCCATGGGCCCGAAGATCACGAAGATCCAGCCAAAGGTTTGCGAGGCTTCTGCGGCATCTAGACCGTGAATCCTGACAAAAAACGTAATGCTCCAAAAGACGAAGGCATATCCAGTCAAGACGAGGGACACAAACCCCAGGTGATGGAACAAAATGGTTGTTCGGTGGTCACGATAAAACTGTTTTAGCGTGTAGTCTGAATCCTGCAGGACAGGGGCTGCATTGGACGCGCCTCGCTTGGGTTCACGAATGAGTAGGAAAAAGCCCGCGAGGAAGACGCCGGGAAGGCCCACCCAGACGAACGTTTGTTGCCAGGGTTTGAGTTCGCCCACAACCGGCAGCACCATGGGTGGCGCGCCTTGAACCAGTTCCAGAACCATCCCGCCGATAATGAACGCGAGACCGGAGCCAATGATCGGTCCTGCCTGGAAGACGCTGAGCGCAAGTGGGACATCTTTGCGAGGGAAGTAGTCGCTGATCATTGATGTGGCCGCGGGGGTGAGCGTCGCCTCGCCAACCCCAACGCCAATCCTCGCCAGAAAAACCTGCCAGAAGTTCTTTGCGAGACCACACGAAATCGTCAGCAGGGACCAGAGAAAGATGCCGATCGCAATCAGGTGTTTGCGAGAATAGCGATCAGCCAAGACCGCGATGGGCACCGCGGCTGCGGCGTAGAAGAGAGCGAACACGCCATAGAGCCAGCCGACCTCCGTGTCGCCGATGCCAAGATCCTCTTGCATGGGGCCGACGACAATCGCCACCACTTGCCGATCGACCCATGCAATCAGCGACGCCAGGATCATCACGAAAACAATGAACCACGCGTAGCGAACCTGAGCTGGGGTTTGAGTCATCACGTTCTCTCAATTTCAACTTCGTCTTAGCCCTTGAGAGTGCTTTGATGGCCGGCACTTGTAAAGAGTGGCTAAGCCCCTCAGTGGTGGTCTGAGCGACACTTCCTATCAGTCGCCCCTTTTAGGGGCGATCAAGGTTCTGAGCCAGTGGAGGGTGGAATTGTTGCTGAGAAAATATCGGTCAATGTCAGCATTTTTCTTGGCCAGAAAAGCCGGATCCTCAAATAGAGTCGCTCGCGTGATCAGGCGATCGGGTTCCGGTAGGTCCCGAATCACGCGTGCTGGGTTGCCTGCGGCGATGACGTTTGCTGGCAAGTCCCCGGTCACCACCGATCGTGCACCGACGATGGTGTTGTCGCCAATTTGAACGCCCTTGCAGACGGTCACGCCATCGCCAAGCCAGACATTCTGACCGATGGAAACCGGTCGAGTGATGCCGATCGGTTGGGTTCGATCTACGAGGTCATGCCAATCCGCATCGCTGACATAGCAGCCAGCGGCCAGCATAGTACTGTCCCCAATGGAGACTTGGCTGGCGGAATCGATACGCACGCCTGGACAGATCAACACGTGATCGCCCAGGTTGATGTGTCCCTGATGGTCACCAAATTGCCAAGTGCAAAACGATATTCTTCGGTCGCTGGCGGTCACGAGATGCAGATTAGCGCCCGCCTCGATGTGAGCCCCGTGCAGATCGACATACCAGGGCTTGAGCATCATGAAGTCGGGACCGAGGGCAGCAAAGTGTGGCGCAACGAAATGATTGGCATACCACACTTCGAAGAAATGAATCAGGCGCTTGATATAGTAGGGGCGGTGATCTCGTATCATGAAGCCACTATAGCCAGCGGGGGCAATACTGTCATGGATGCAATGGAATTACTGACCAAGCGGGTATCTTCCCCCAGGCTCTCTGGCGAGGTGCCAAGAGCGGTCATCGAGGCAATGATGCTGGCCGCCAGTCGAGCACCCGATCATGCGCAATTAGCGCCATATCGCTTCATTCTCGTGGAGGGTC
>JALRJG010000188.1 GCA_023261215.1 Pseudomonadales bacterium
CTATCCCCAAAAGGGGCGTCCCGCTGCTGAAGCGCGCTGGCTAGGCCCTCAGTGGCAATTTGCTTGAAGACTGCGCGAGCGGCATCCGCGGTATGCGCGCGAGCATCGTTCTCTGCGGCCAAGCGCTGTAACACCTGCGCGCCCATCAACTCCAAACCGAGATTAATACTTCGTTTGTTCGCGGAAAGCATATCGGAATCGATCCAGGAAAGCCGGTCAGCGAGCCCCTCGACCTCGTGTTCAAGATATTCAGATGGAACGGATTTCAACACCAGGCCCAATCGAGCGGCGTCTTGGCCGTTGATGGTGTCACCCGTCAAGAGGAGTCGTTTCGCCCATTGCGGGCCGATGTGGTAGAGCCACATTTGATTCGGTGCTGCGCCCATATTGCGAAGCGCGCTGTAGCCAAATCGTGCATCGTCTGCGCAAATCAGCATGTCGCAGTAGAGCGCAAGGTCAGTGCCTCCCGCATAACAATGACCGTGAATTTGGGCGATGCTGGGTTTGTGGATCTCAGTGAGTGTCCGCAAGCAGCGCTGAAAGCGCTCGATGTTCCAGGCATCATCATCAAATCCGCGACCTCGTCGTCGCTCGATTAAATCACCGGCAGGCTTTCGGGCAGGAGTTAGGTCATAGCCTGCGCAAAATGACTTCCCGCTCCCTTTTAAGATGATGCAATGAACCGATTTATCGTCATCCGCCTCCCAGAGGGCTTGCCTTAGTTCCTCAACCAATTCGATAGAGAGCGCATTTCGTTTCTCAGGACGGTTGAGTGTGATCCGGGCGCGCCCGTTGTCTACCTCATACAGAATGAATTCGAAGGCCATTGGATTCACTTTGCTCTTAGGTGGTCGAACGAACTACTATGCTCAAATAAGTGCAAGGGAGCAACGAGATGCTCGAGGGTACGAACGCGCTCAATATTAGTGTCGATGACATCGAGGCCTTTCACCGGGACGGGGCGGTGCTCATCAAAAATGTGCTGAGTAAAGATTGGCTCGATCTCTTGGAGCGGGGCATCGAGTATATTCAGCACCATCCCGATGGGATGTCGGCTGGGGTCGGCATGCCGCTCAGGATTGATCAATTTCCTGCTTCCCACTCGGCAGATTTAGACCAGGTGATGAAGGCGTCACCCATATCTGAAATTGTTGGACGAGTGCTCGAGCGTCCCGTTCGGTTTTACATGGATCAAATGTTCTATAAACCCGCGGGCGAGATGTTCCCCAGTGCTTGGCACCAAGACACAAGTTACTACAACATCGAGGGCGACCAAGTGGTGAGGGCCTGGGTGTGTGTTGACCCTGTGCCCAGAGACGCGAGTATTGAGGTGGTGCGTGGGTCGCATCGTTGGAATATCACGTATCGTCCGCCAGTAGGCATGGACCCCAAGACCGACCCAGAAGGCGCGGCTGCGCTAGAGGCGGCTTATGCAGCCGGTGACATTTTGATCGGCCGCGAAGCCCATGCGTCTTGGACCTATTTTGATTCTTTCTTAGATCCGGCGCTGCCCCAGCTACCAGATATCGAGTCCAGTCGCGACTCGTTCGATATCCTAGGATGGGATTTTGCGCCCGGGGACGTGCTGCTATTTCATGGCAATATTTTGCATTCGGCTCGAGGGGGTGCGGTGCTGGACCATCCTCGCCGTGCTCATGCTTCTCTTTGGATAGGCCCCGACGTGCACTATTTACGCCGCAGAAGTCAGGCAATCCCAGATCCCATTCAGCTTTACGACTATCACCCTCTCGATGGGCAGCCATTGGCGGATTTTGATGAAGTGTTCCCCATTGCGTGGGCACCTGCGTAAGCGTCCGTCATGAGACTCGGTGCCTTGCTCACGCCCGCGGGCGAGCATCCACATCACCTCGTGAATGAAGCCAAAGCCATTGAGGCGGAGGGTTTCGATTCCGTGTGGACAGCCCATGCCATGGGGCGCGGATTTATGATGCATGATCCCCTGGTGGCGCTGGCTGCGGCCGCGGCGGTGACCTCCCGAGTGGAATTGGGCACTGCGATATTGCAATTGCCAATTTATCACCCGACGGATGTGGCATTGAAAGTCGCAACCCTCATGCAGATCGCCGGTGACCGAGTGCGATTGGGCGTTGGTGCGGGTTCAACGAAGTCGGATTACCTGGTGCATGAGGCAGATTTTGGTCAGCGATTTCGAGATTTTGACCAAAAACTGGCGCAGCTTCGACAATGCTTTGGGGATGGGATGGCAAATACCGGACATCTCGCGTTACCTCAGCGAGCGCTGCACGGCCCCCCTTTGTTATTGGGAACTTGGGGGCATCATGTGTCTCGCGCCGCCTCGGAATTCGATGGATGGATAGCATCAGGCATGCATCGTACGGTCGAAGAATGCTCAGAGGCACTCAAGGCGTATCGATCCGCTGGGGGTGGTCGGGCGATCGTGTCCACCATCTTAGTAACGAAAGACACCGATTTGGGCGGGCTGCGAGAGAAGCTCGAGGCCTTTAGAGATGCAGGCTTTGATGATGCGGTAGTGATGATCAACCCAGGTGCACCGCCACTCTCTGCCGTGAGGCAATTAATCTAGGTGAGTCAGTGCTAGCTCGTTTGACTTCGGATGTTGAGCTTGCGAGATGACCCTGGTTTTTTGATGCGAGACCTATTCCCAATTAGAACCGGGGTTGATTGGAAATCACGGCAGCCCAGGGTAGGGTGAGCGGGGCTTCTCGCGATCATGGTTGCGGGCCATCGCGCAGTTCAGTCTGATGGGGCGAGCATGAGCCGAAGGTTCGCGATAGCCATAAGCTGAGCGCGCGACTTATGGCGTTGAGATCAGAGCGGTCGTGCGATTCAGATGAGTGGGAAAGCCTCGAGCGGGGGCGAGCGTCGCCTTGTCGGGTCTAGATGTCAGTCTCGATTGGCCGTTGGTTTCCGTAGGGCAGGGATTCGATATCGGGTTAGAACGTCGGTCGAAACGTTGATTAGGCAGTGGGCAAAACATGGGTTCATAGGGAAGGTTGGAGCGTCGATGGGTATGAGTGAATTACAAGAATTTAGAGCTGAAGTGAGGGGATGGCTGACTGATCATTGCCCGGCAGGCGCTCGTGGTGAGGGCGAGGTGCACTTGGGCACGACAAAGAAAACCTATGATCGAGACTTAGATGCCTGGCTTGAAGTTATGGCTGAAAAGGGCTGGACCGTCCCGATGTGGCCAAAAGCTTATGGTGGTGCCGGTCTCTCACTTGAAGAGACCAAGGTGCTGTATGAAGAAATGGCGGCATTGGATGCGAGGCCCCCGCTCCGAAATATGGGTACGCGCATGCTGGGCCCAACACTGCTCGAGTACGGGACGGAAGATCAGAAAGTCCGCCATCTCACGACCATTGCCCAGGGGAAGGCCAACTGGTGCCAGGGTTACAGCGAACCAGGGGCTGGCTCAGACTTGGCAGGGCTGCGAACCCAAGCTGTCGAAGAAGGGGATCACTTCATCATCAATGGACAGAAGATCTGGACCTCTGGCGCGCAATTCGCCGATTGGATGTTTTGTCTGGTTCGTACCGATAATGAAGCGCCTAAGCACCAGGGCATCAGTTTCTTGTTGGTGCCGATGGACCAGGAAGGTGTCACGGTCAAACCGATCCAGCTCATTTCGGGGGGCTCTCATTTTTGCGAAACCTTCTTGGACAACGC
>JALRJG010000189.1 GCA_023261215.1 Pseudomonadales bacterium
CAGCAGCGACCATCCTGTTAATCCGTGACGGACTTGAAGGGCTTGAAGTTTTTATGGTCGTTCGCCATCACCAGATTGATTTCGCCTCTGGCGCTTTGGTCTTCCCGGGCGGCAAGGTGGATCCCCAAGACTCGTCGGTCGCTGATCTTTGCGATGGCATCGATGGGCTGAGTGAAGGCGATATCGCGATGCAAGTGGGGGCTGTTCGCGAGGCATTTGAGGAATGCGGTGTGCTGCTTGCTAGGGACGAAAGCGGTGACGTGATTAGCGGCGAGCGGCTCTCAACCCTTCAAGACGACCGAGCAAAGCTCAATGCTGGCGAGCTAGGCCTCAGAGAATTTCTTGAGCGGGAGCAGCTGCGTCTGGCTTGCGACCTGCTCGTGCCCTTTGCGCACTGGATCACGCCGGAGATGATGCCCAAACGCTTCGATACCAAGTTCTATCTGGTCGACGCGCCCAACGATCAGCTGCTGGCGCACGATGGCTATGAATCGGTTGACTCTATCTGGATATCCCCAAAAGCGGCCCTTCAAGGGAACGCTGAGGGCACTTACACCATCATTTTCCCAACGCGATTGAACGTTGAACTCTTAGCAGAATCAGATTCCGTTGCGGCGGCACTCACGGCCAGTCGGTCTCGAAGTATTGTGACCGTCCTACCCTGGACCGAGAAACGCGACGACGGCAACTATCTTTGCATTCCAGCAGATGCCGGTTATGCCGTGTTCGAGGAAATAATGCCCGCTCGCGGGGGCTGAAGATATTTAAGTAGGAAGTCTACTGGGGTTAGGCGCATAAAGGCACGGCTTTTGGCCTAATGCCTGCGGGTAACGCTCAGGGGATAAACGTCTGTGTCGTGATCCTTCCCGCACCACGCCCAAGGGTGCGCTCACCACGCGCCTGGCCTTGCAGATATCTGCCCGATTTCAATCGCAGTGACAAGCCCTCAGCAATGCAGGATTTCTGAATCCTGCAGCTAGGCCTCTATTTCTTGTTGACGCGTTTAACCGCCAAAATCATCGAGGAAAATATTGTCTCGCTCAACACCCAGGTCATCCAGCATGGTAAGCACCGCTTGGTTCATCATGGGTGGCCCGCACATGTAATACTCGCAGTCTTCTGGCGCGGGGTGGTCTCTTAAATAATGCTCGTAGAGTACGTTATGGATGAACCCTGTTTTGCCATCCCAATCCTCGAGATTCTGATCGGAGAGTGCAATGTGCCAGGTGAAATTGGGGTTATCTGCAGCCAGCTTATCGAACTCGTCCACGTAAAACAGTTCGCGTTGATTTCGACCGCCGTACCAAAACGTGATTTTACGGTCGGTCTTGATGCGCAGTAGCTGATCGAAAATATGCGCGCGCATGGGCGCCATACCCGCGCCACCGCCGATGAATACCATCTCTGCCTCAGTTTCCTTCGCAAAGAACTCACCATAAGGCCCAAAGATAGTGACCTTGTCGCCCGGCTTAAGTGAGAAAATATACGACGACATCTTGCCCGGCGGGAAGTCTGTTCCTGGAGGCGGAGAGGCGATACGAATGTTGAACTTCATGACCCCCTTCTCTTCAGGGTAGTTCGCCATCGAGTAAGCGCGAATGGTCGGTTCATCCACTTTGGCCACGTGATCAAACACGCCAAACTTAATCCAGTCGCCCTGATACTCCTCTGCCACATCGATATCGGAGTACTTCATTTCGTAGGGCGGGATCTCAAATTGGACGTAGCCACCGGCTCTGAAATCCACTTCCTCCCCTTCGGGCAATTTTAGAACCAGTTCCTTGATAAAGGTTGCAACGTTGTCATTGGAGATGACTTCGCACTCCCAACGCTTCACACCGAAGAACTCAGCAGGGACCTCGATTTTCATATCTTGCTTGACGGCGGTTTGACAGGATAACCGCCAGCCCTCTTTCGCCTCGCCCCGGGTAAAGTGGCCCGCTTCCGTGGACAGCATGGAGCCACCGCCTTCAACCACGCGACACCGGCACTGACCGCAGGTGCCACCGCCGCCGCAGGCTGAAGACAAGAAGATGCCTGCATCTGCAAGCGTGCCGAGTAACTTCCCACCTGCAGCTGTATTTAGGGTCTTCTCTGGATCACCGTTAATTTCGATATTGACAGCGCCTGCTGATACCAATTGCTTACGGGCCATCAAAATCACCGCCACCAGCGCCATGATAATGGCCGTAAACATGCCAACACCGAGTAGGATTTCCGTATTCATTCGTCCTGCTACCTTTTATTTACTCTTGTGATCGCCGTGAGATCCATCCAAACGTTAACCCTTGCGGCGAATTCGCTTAAAGCGAGATGCCACCGAAAGACATGAATCCCAGTGACATCAGACCCACCGTGACAAAGGTGATGCCCAGTCCACGCAACCCCTCTGGCACATCGCTGTACTTCAACTTTTCTCTAATACCCGCAAGCACCACGATCGCGATGGCCCAACCAAGGCCGGAACCAATACCGTACACCACACTCTCGGGGAAGTTATACGCGCGATTCACCATGAAGAGACTGCCGCCCAGAATGGCGCAGTTCACCGTGATCAGTGGCAAGAACACGCCCAGGGAGTTGTAGAGTGCCGGCACATACTTATCTAGAAACATCTCGAGAATTTGCACCATGGCCGCGATGACGCCGATGTAACTCAAGAACCCTAGGAAGGAAAGGTTAACATCACCGAGCCCCGCCCAAGCAAGCGCACCATCCGCCAACAAATACTCAAAAATAAGATTGTTCACGGGCACCGTAATGGTTTGGACCACCGTAACCGCTATCCCCAACCCAAGCGCGGTCTGAATCTTCTTCGAGACAGCGAGAAAGGTGCACATCCCCAGAAAGAACACCAGCGCAAGGTTTTCGATGAAAACCGCTCGGATCAGCAGACTCAAATAGTATTCCATGGGAGCTCCTTAACCGCGCGACATCGCTGAGTGATCGCTGATCTCAAAATCCGGCGCTTCGACTTGCTCAGGTCGCCACGCGCGCAGCGCCCAAATCAGCAGCCCGATAATGAAAAACGCGGAGGGTGGCAACAACATCAACCCCATGGGCGTGTACCAACCCCCTTCGGTGACAAGCGGTAAAATCGTAACCCCGAATAAGCTGCCAGAGCCCACAAGTTCACGAATCGCTGCGACGGTCATCAAAACAACCGAATACCCAAGCCCATTGCCAATCCCGTCGATGAAACTGGCCCCCGGGGGGTTCGCCATGGCGAAGGCTTCAGCGCGCCCCATCACAATGCAATTCGTAATGATGAGCCCAACGAAGACTGACAATTGCTTACTGATGTCGTAGGCCACTGCACCCAACACCTGGTCCACCACGATGACCAATGACGCGATGATCGTCATTTGCACGATGATGCGGATGCTGGAAGGAATACGATTTCGGATCAAGGAGATGAACAAATTGGAAAACGCGGTCACTGAAGTGAGCGCGATACACATCACCAAAGCCACGCTCATCTTGGTGGTGACCGCAAGCGCAGAGCAGATACCCAAGATCTGAAGTCCAATTGGGTTATTGTTGAATATCGGGTTTAGTAAGATTTCTTTCATCTGTGACATTTCAACCAGCCCTCACTCACTGATGGTCTTCAAGATGGGGCCATAGCCAGCGTCGCCCATCCAATAAGAAACA
>JALRJG010000018.1 GCA_023261215.1 Pseudomonadales bacterium
AGCAGGCGTTCGATCTCAAGCAGCCCACACGGGTCGACATGCCCGGCGGGGCTGTGGAGGTCCAACAGCTTGAAGAGCGCTTGTATTCACTGACCGGACCCGTGGCCACGGCCTTTCGAGGCGAGCTACCATGGACATCCGATCGAATCCTTTAATCGGGAGCATCGCTCATGATTCGTAGCCTCTTTTTTGTGACTGGCGTTCTCGCCTTAGTTGGCTGCGCCCCACCCACCTTGACTGAAAGAATCGATGATCGCCTCTCGGCTTATGCCGGAGAGCGCCCTGGCGTCGCGCTTCGCATCATCCTGGGCAATGATGTCATTTTGGAACGAACCTCAGGCCTTGCCCGCGTTGACGCGAAGACCCCCATTGGTGCGCACACCAACTTCCGATTGGCTTCGATCACCAAGCACTTCACGGCGCTTGCTGTGCTGATACTCATCGACGAAGGCCGCTTATCACTCGAGACGAGGCTATCAGCGATATTTCCTGATTTCCCGCCTTACGCGAACGCCATCTCCATCCGCCACCTTTTGCAGCACCAATCAGGGCTGCCAGATTATGAACCGCTGGTGCCAGAGGCCCAAGCGCCTAGGGTTCGGGACCAGGCAGTTCTTGAATTACTGATCAACCAACCCGCGCTCGATTTCGAACCAGGCAGCCAATACCACTACAGCAACTCAGGCTATGCCGTTTTGGCGCAAGTGGTCGAGGCCATCGCCGAGATGCCCTTCCAAACGTTCTTGGCTGACCGAATTTTTGCGCCCAGTCAGCTGAACCAGACCATCGCACTGGTGGATGGGATCAATGCCGTTAACCATCGCGCCTTGGGCTACGCTATCGAACAGGATGAGATAGAGGAACGAGATCAGTCACCCTATAGCGCGGTATTGGGGGATGGTGGTGTTTATTCGTCCCTCACTGACTTAACAACTTGGCACTTGATGGGCTTTGGCCAACACTTGATTTCGCCTGCGCTTTTCGGCGCCATGCACGAGCCGTCACTTGAGGATTACGGGTTTGGCTGGCGTATTGACGAATTCGAGGGACGACCTCGGTATCACCACAGCGGAAGCACGAGCGGATTCAGGCACTTTCTCGCTCACTTCCCTGAATCCAATCTCACACTCATCCTACTGACCAACCGCGCAGCGCCCGACGTGCGCCCCCTCGGCGAGGCCATCCTTGCTGATTACTTCGCAGCTGGCCAGTGACACCTGCCCTGGGTACTCAGCAAACTAGAGAATCAGGCTCAGCACCCAAAAGCCGACCGTTGCGATCGATCCTGCCAGCAAAGCGTAGGGCAACTGCGTTTTGACGTGATCGATGTGATCGGTTTGCGACGCGAGCGAGGCAACCACCGTTGTGTCGCTAATGGGTGACGCGTGGTCACCGAAAATGCCGCCCGAAACAGCCGCAGCCAGGAAGAGCGGCAACGAGAGCTCCAGGTTCAGGGCAATGGGGATCGCAATGGGAATCATGATTGCGAACGTGCCCCAGCTTGATCCCACAGAGAACGCAATGATGGCAGAGACAAGAAAGACCATGGGCGCAAGTAACATCGTGGGTACGGTGGCACTCGCGAGACCGGACACATAAACGCCGGTACCCAGCGTTTTGGCCACATCGCCCAGCGCAAGGGCCAAAAGCAAGATCATTGCAATCGGTAGCATCTTGCCAGCGCCGGTCATGAAAACGCTGGTTAACACGCTCATGTTGGCACGGCCCTCGGTCAACAGCAGCAGCCAACTGCTGACCAGCGCCGAAATCACGGCCCACAGTATCGCTGTTGAACCAGAGCCCTTGAGCAGATCGCCCTCACCCGTGATCCAAAGCCCCAACGGCATGACCAACAGCAGACTCAGAATCGGAATGACCATGTGTCGCGCTTTCTCGGCGCTGATCGGCGGGTCTTCTCGCGCGATAACGCTTTCTAGCGGCACGCTTTCGCCTGGATCAGCCGCCCAAGTCAGTTGACCTGATTCAGTCCTTGCCTGCGCTCTGGCCATGGCGGGCAGATCCCAACGTCTGAAGATGACCCAGGCGGTGAGCAGCAATGCAGTCCAGGCATAGAGGTTGAGGGGAATCGATTGGACGAAGAGTTCCAATGGCGCCTCAACATCCATTGACGCGACCAGGCCAATAATGAGCGCACCCCAGGCGTTAAGTGGGACTAAGACACACACCGGCGCTGAGGTTGAATCGATGATGTAAGCCAGTTTTTCTCGCGCAATTTGATAGCGGTCAAACAGAGGACGACTGACGGCACCGGCGACCAGTAATGTGATATTCGATTCGATGAAGATGACGATGCCAATCCACCAGGCGAGCCACTGCGCACGCCCGGGCGTGTGCACCCAGTGTCTGGATTCAAGATAACGAACAAAACCCCGCACACCCCCGGAAAACTCTATGGTGCTGATCATGGCCCCAATCAGCAGCGTAAAAATGAGCACGCGAGCATCGCCCGCATCAGAAAACACGTGCACGATGGCATCAAGGCTCGCGCCGACGCCAGCGATCGGCTGATAGCCCACCAACACCGTGCAGCCCATCCAGATGCCAGCGAACAAGGACCAAACCACCTGCTTGGTCCAGATCGATAGCACTATGGCAACCACCGGAGGCAGGACGGAAACCCAGCCTGGTTCAATCATGTCCGTTCTCCCCTTGTTTAATCGCGCGCTCTATGAGTTTGACGGCGAGCCGCACTGATTGCAGATGGATCGAATCCGCCAACACGCCTCACCTCCGCAACCCTGACCTACGCTCAAACGCCAAGATTCAGTTCAAAGAAGCGTCACCCACTCGGTGAGACTGCGCTCGGGTTATGGCATCCAACCAAGATGCCACCACCTGGCGCCGCTGGCCAAAGAAATTTTGGCTCACGCCCTCCCTAAGCGCCCTCAATTGACCTCGATTGATCGGCTTCTCGGTAACCTAACGTTGTTAAGTGCTCATCGTGCTGATCTCGATCGATGTCATAGAGCAGAACCAGTGAGGTTGAGAAGATCGGCATCACAAAGGCAATGATCACGTGAATCCAGCCGAACTCAATGATCTCCTCGCCGCCATACAGCGTCGCCTTATCAAGACCTGGTGCATCAAATCCGACCATAGAAATAATCAGACCCGAGATCAGAACGCCGCCCGCACCGATCAATTTGTGGACGAAGGAATTCACGGTACCGAGCAGTCCCTCCTCGCGTCGCCCCGTTCGGTTTTGAACCTGCTCGACGATTTCCATGCCCATGGAGCCAATAAAGACGAAACCGAGCGCACCCATCGCCGCCATCACACAGGTGTGAATCAGAAGTACCCACCAGAGCAGGTCAGAACCATTGTCTGGCGAGAAGTTCGTGCCGTAAGTCAGATCCAGAAGCCGCAAAAATACGGGCAAGGGTCCCACCACAATCGTGACCATAAAGATGCCAACCGCGATATGTTTTTTATTGCGGCCGCGGGCAATCAGCGGCGCAAAGGCCACGGCACCGATCACGGACAGCGCCGCAAAAAAGGCAAAGGGGGCAATGACCCCTGGTTTCCACTGCCATAGGTATTCGTTGTAGTAGGTTCCGACCCCTTGCTCGATGCCAACGAGCATGGCGTAAATGCAGCCAGCAATGAACAACACAATCCAAGAGCGATTCGACAAGGTCTCTTTCGCTTCTCGAAGGAAGACAGCGTAGTGCATGGATCTTGGCTCTGGCGCATGAAGATTCGGGATATTTCGATGCGTGCCGAGACACGACACCATGCCACCCACGAAGATGCCAAGCCCACCCCAAAACGCCAACGTCTGATATCCCTCGCGGTCGACAAAAGAATCGAGGAAATAGCGGTTGGCCACAAAGGCGATGCCCGCCCCGCCCAGCCAACCAAACGCCATCGCCCAAGCCGACAGTGCATTTCTCTGGTCGTAGTCTTTAGATAATTCAGGCGCAAGCGCGCCGCGGGGGACTTCATAGAACGTCATCGAGAGTCTCAGAATGATGAGCAGCACCAACAGTCTGAAAAACAGGCTTTGATCAGAAATCTCGCCAGGGTCTGCTAAGAGAAAGTAGTAAGACCCCGCAAACGGAATGAGCGCCGCATACATGAAGGGATGTCGCCTGCCCCAACGAGTACGGATTCGATCTGACCAAATGCCCCCCAACGGATCAGAAACGGCATCCACCGCCAGCGCGATGGCCATCGCGAGCGCGGCAATCCCCGCATCAAGCCCCAACACTTGGTTGTAATAAATGAGCAGATACGTGCCTAGCAGATTGTTCTTAATCCCAATCGCAATCGAACCACTGCCATAGAATATTTGCGTCGACAACGACGCTTTGTGACTTTGCATCGGGCGCTTCATCCTTCAGCGGTTGATGTGAACTTGATCTGTCTTCTATCACCTAAGCGGTGCATCAGCGGTTTGCCCATACCTCAAAGGGGGCGTTTGAATTCGCCGCCAATCAGGTGCCAAATCCGCAGCCTTCAGCTTTGGCGGACAACGCGGTGTTGTCAAGCAAGAAAGGACACCTCGCCAACAGAGGCTATGAAGGGGTCTCGTCATTGGATGTGGGCCGAGTCACCCATAGGAAGAGCAGCAGACTCACCAAGGTGAGACCGGCCGCCAGCAGGAAAGGCGCGCCCGGAAAATAAACCGATGCGTTGGCATTGGAATAGTGATCGAATGTCATCGTCATCATCAGCGGACTGATAATGGAGGTGAGCGATACCATACTGCCGATGGCACCCTGGAGCTCACCCTGCTGCCGCTCATTGACTTGTATGGAAGCGAGCCCGTTGATGGCAGGACCTGCTAACCCCCCGAGCGCGCCCACGGCCAAAAAGGCGTAGACCACCGCGGTGGACGGCGCGAACGCATAACCAACAAACGCCAGAATGTTGCACAACAGCCCGATAAGACCCGCGTAGACGTGGCCGAACTTTGGAATCGCCCACCGAATCACAACGCCCTGACTAAACACCATCAGAATTCCAACAAAGCCGAGGGAGTAACCCACCTCTTTGGGCGTCCACGCAAAGCGCTCCATGCCCCAAAAATTCCACACAGCGGGCAAAACGTGATGGCCCATGTTGTATAGGAACATTACGCCGATAATGACATAGGCCAGTCTGAATTCGCGCATCGCCAAAAGTGAGGCCAGTGGGTTCGCTCGTCGCCACTGAAAAGGTCGACGCAAGTTCGGCGGCAGTGACTCGGGTAACAGCGCGAGTCCCAGTAGCAAATTCACCATAATCAACGCTGCGGTGACAAAAAATGGCACTCGTGGCCCAAACTCACCAAGGAAGCCACCCACCACCGGCCCGATGACAAAGCCCATACCGAAGGCCGCGCCCATCAAACCGAAGAACTGGGCACGCTCATCGCTCGTCGTTCGATCCGCGATATAGGCATTACAGGTACTAAACGTCGCGGAACCCACACCCGAGAGCAGTCGGCCAACGAAGAGCAAGGTCAGGCTCTCTGCCAACCCCATGAGCAAATAATTCCCCGCCAGCACCGCAAGACTGATCAGCAATACAGGCTTTCGTCCGAAGGCGTCCGACAAGTTGCCCAGCACCGGCATCGCAAAAAACTGCATCCCCGCAAACACCAGCATCAACCATCCGCCGTACACGGCAGCAGAAGAAAGCGTCTCACCCGATACGCTCATCAGCAAATCGGGGGTGACCGGCAAGATAATGCCAAAGCCGATGGAGTCGACTAACGCAGTAACAAACACAATGCTAAAAGCAAAGGATCGATGAGGGCCGCTAATCGCCGTTTCGGTTGCGCCAGAGCCGGGCCCATCCCCCGTGTTTTCCTTGTCACTCACACCCATCGTCTTCTCACATTGCTTTCTAATAAGACATCTCTAATTCGATTATTTCGGACTGGACCCTTTCTCACTCGACCCAGGATCCCGCCGCATCGACTGACAATGTTGAGCGGAACGCACCCGCACTGCGCTAGGGCGCAACATACGTGGTCAACTCAGGCCTCAACACATGCCGAACTCCACTCGTCTGCGATCCTGCCTGGGCGGTCTTGCTGACTCGACTCGGCACGCGTAGCTAAAGACTGGCATCACTTAAACGGCAAGCCGTTAGGCATAGACCGTAAATCCAGACTGCTCGACGTCGAGCAAGGCCTTAAGTTCTCCAGGTAAGCGGTCAAACGCTGCGGCCCCGTTGGTGGCCAGGTGGTTTTCGAGCGGTTTGAGCCAGCTCGGGATCCACCCGATGTACAAGCCCGCCCTGGGCGGGCCGCCTGCATGTGCGCCACCCCCATGCCAGAGGTTCCCTGAATAGAAGAGCACGGAGCCCTGACCCATTTCGACAGGTATCGCGGTATTCACCTCTGGCTTCATTTCATGGGGCCAGCGATGACTACCCGGTATGACGCGGGTTGCACCGCGGTCCGCCGCGAAATCGCTGAGCGCGACGATGACATTTAGCAGCGGCGCGGGGCGACGTGCCAACCGATCAAGCGGCCAAGAGACATTATCCCTGTGCAGAACTTGGGCCGCTTGGCCTTCATAGATCACCATCAGTTCGGCATTACTGATCCGAAGAGCGCGCGCTTGGCTCTCTAGGCGCACTGATCGTTCGATGAGATTCATCAGCGGTGGGTGAAGCACCATCTCGCTGAGTCGCTCTGACCATCTGAACAGGCCGTGCAGTCGTTTGGTCGCGTCGCCATAAAAGCCCGAGCGATAGCCCAGCTGATCCCTGCCCAGTGTCAACGCGGATAATGGCGTTGCGAAGTCACGCATCAGCTGATCACACCACCGAGTCGAAAAGACATCAGGGACGATCGCCGCACCCCAATGCTGAATCGTCGCAAGGAACTGGTCACTGTCGTCGATTTTGATCTGGGGAACTTGACTCTTCATGACTGACTTTGAATTCTAATTTACCGAGTGACCGCGGCTCGCGCCTCTCACGGAACAACCCCGTGTTACTGGCTCAGCCTTGGGAAAGCAGGATCTCGAAAAGGTGCACCGACCTTACCCTCGCGCATTCGAGTCAAGGGATGTTCATCAGGGTTCGCCTGATCATGCCGATTGCGAACCGGCTCAGACAGTCGACGCCTTCGCCCTGGGCGGGCCGCTATGACCGCGTCCTTCCCGAAAAACCGTAACGACAGGGTGCGGCGAACCTGATCCCCGTGAGTTGCCCCACCCCCGTGCAGCACCGAAGGATGAAACATGACCACATCCCCTGGCTTCGTTGCCCAAGAAAGGATCCGAAAGCAAGATCGATCCGCTTCGATATCAGGCAAACGAGGCATAGAGCCATCGCCGTAAAGGGGGGCGGTATCGTCACTCACGTCAAAGCTCGACCCATCATAGAGCGGCCCTTGATGCGACCGAGCAACAAATTCCAGAGTTGCCGCCAGTTCCACGGGTTCAAAACTCA
This sequence comes from Pseudomonadales bacterium, assembly GCA_023261215.1. GTDB lineage: Bacteria > Pseudomonadota > Gammaproteobacteria > Pseudomonadales > Azotimanducaceae > UBA9926. Next base: position 7,414 of record JALRJG010000018.1, read on the forward strand.
TCCACATGACAACCAGATCCTGGCCCATGACCGGTAAATAAGAGGTGTCCTGATGCCACGGGGTGCGTCTTGTTTCCTCCCCCGATTTCTTAAACACCTGCTCGTACATGAACCACACATCCTCAGTCCGCCATACCGAGCGCACACAATCGAGAATATCGGGCTGGCGAATCAACGCATCATAGGCCGCAAAGGCTTTGGGGTTCGCTAAGTCTTGATAAAAGAGCCCAGTACTGCGATTCGGTAGCCGTGATGCACCCGGGCCAGGATGCGCCAGGCTCCACTCATACGCCGCTTCTGCCAGCGCCAATGTTCGAGAGGACAACGCATTGGGAAGATGAACCACGCCCTCCTCGGCAAAGACCTCTCTCGGGTTCATGCGGCGCCCGCCAAAATCGCCGCAACGCCCTCGTCATTAAAGCGGTTTAAGCGAATCATATGCTCCAATCGCTTGTAGTCGCGCCCGTCGGCTGAGAGCTTATCGAACCAATCGTCCTCACCCAGCATCTCACCGAGCCTAGGGCTGTTTCGATGCAGCATTTGGACGTCGATCCGTTTGGGTTCAAGAGATCGCAAGATGCCGCGATTGAAATGGGCGTGGATACTGACCCGCTCACCGGGCAATTCTCGATCACCCTGCCAGTGCCATACCCCCTGATGAAAGTAGACGACCGAACCCTTGGGCATCTCGATGGCGACACCCGGAGGCGGGTTCTCTCCTGGCTTTGGACCGCGCTTCAATCGGTGACTCCCAGGAATAATCCAGGTTGGCCCGGACGCCACCGTCCAATCCTCGAGCGCCCAAACGCCCACACCGGTCATTGAGTAATCAGGATAAGGTTCTGGAACCTGCGCGTAATCAGTATGCAAAGGAATCACACCCTTTCCGGGCCCTTTGCACAGTGCACTGATCGACGCGATAACCGCTCCGCGCCCCAAAGACGCATCGATCAAAGTCATGAGCTGAGGGTTTTGCACCAGACGCTCAAACACCAACCCATGATAAAGCAGTCCATTCAGACTTCTGGAGGGATTTTGATGAGATCGAACCGCACGAACTGTCTCTTCTCTCAAAGCATCGGCGAATTCCGGGGAAATGGCGCGCTCCACCACCGTATATCCCTGGTCGAACAGTTCCTTGATGTGGCGGGTCATCCCTAGCGCGCTGACGCGATGGGCGATATCCGGATTCTCCACGGTCCGCCGCGCCATGTGGTCCCGAAAATTCCCGATGAGCCGCACAAGTGACTCATCGCTTTCCCTCCAGGTCTCACTGACAGCAGCGTCCCCAAACCAATGATTCGTTTCACGTAGAGCGAATGCCGCCACCTCAGGCACATTCATGCCGATGGTTTGCCCGGCAATCAAGGCGGCTTGATAGGCCCCCTGCCGAGACCAATCGGCCGTGGGTACAAAGGTTCGATCAACCACAATGCCTTGGCCGTCAAAGCGCGCACTCCAACTGGCCACATTATCCGGCCAGCCCAGGTGAGACGGCGCATTGGTCAGCGACTCTGAAATCACAAAGGCCGGCAAGTCTTCCGCTTGCTGAGTCAATGCCGTTAGGGTTTCGGAGGCAATGCTGAGCCAACGATCCGAGAGATACTCCAGTTGGTGCGCGAGCGGTTCCATAGATCCTCCTCTTCGCTTCGAATCTACCACCGATCGCGTGCCGACCAAAGCCTCGCGACACCGAGACTGAGCCGTGCTTACCGAGTTGATCGTTAGGGTTCTCAGTAGGCAGAACGCCCTGCGTTTGGCAGTCTCATCCATCCTATTAATGCCGGAGACTGCACTCGCTTTGGGGTGCGCCTAGACTGAACCCCCCATCTCACGCTGCCGACGCTTACGCTCTGCCGCCCCGCCGACACTGATAAAAAAAGGCCCGATGCAGGCCACCAAAAGCAGGCCTGACAAAATCGAAAATGCAATCTGATACGAGCCCGTCGCATCGTAGATGAATCCTGCAAGGGGTGAGGCCACCAGCACAAATGGCAACTCTACCCAACGCAGCACGCCTGTCCCGAGCGCGAATGAGTGGCTCCCAATACTTGTCGACATCGCGAACGTTCGCATCGGCGACATGCCCGAATAGCCGAAGCCATACACGCTCGCAGCAAGCGCCGAGCTCCAAAACGACGTCGCTTCTGTGAACAAAAGGAGCGCAAGGGCCTGAGACAGCAGCCCGAGCCAAATCGTGAATCGAGCGCCAAAGGTGTCCGAGAGCCAGCCCACTAACGGTTTTCCGAGCGCGCCAAACATCGCCGTGATCGACAAAATGAGGGCCGCTTCTTGCGTCGACAGACCCAGATCTAAAAGATGACCAAAGAGGTGCAGCATCACCGCGGTGAACACGCACACCATGGAGCCAAAAATCAGACCAATACTCCAAAACGCACGACTTCTGAGTAGCAACTGCCACGTCCAGATTTTCCCATCCTCTTCGATGGTGACCTGATCCGCTGGGTGGGACTGGACATAGCGTCGTCCATCGCGGACTTCATCGATGTCCTCTGGCCGATCTTTCATAAACCAATAAACAACTGGAAAAAGAGAGACGAAAGTTGAACCAGCGAAGATGTAGTAGCCAACGCGCCATCCGTAGGCATCGACCAGTGCGGTGACAAGTGGCGGCATCATGATACCGGCCAGGGATGCACCCATGACCGCGAAGGCAATGGCCCTGCCTCGCCAATGATCAAACCAGAAGATGATGCAGCGATGCCAGGCCATACCGCCCATACAACTCATGCCGACCCCGAACCCCAATCCGATGATCAAATAGAACTGCCAAAGCGATTGGGCGCTGCCCAAAAACAGGTAAGACATCGATACCAATGAAACGCCGATCAAAATCACCCGCTTCGGCGAGTGACGATCGAGAAACTTGCCCAAGGCGGGAGAGATCAATGCGCCCACAATGGCTGACCAACTGAAACCGAGTGAGATCTTCAGTCGACTACCCTCAGCTAACGTTTCCGCGAGTGAGGGTAGGAAAACGCCTCTGGAGTATGAGAAGAAGCCTGTACCGAGGAATCCAAGCAACATGCAAATGGCCACAATCGCCCAACCATAAAAGAATCGGGGCGCGGGCGACTGAGGGTCTTGCGAGTAAATTGTGGGCTCGGTACGAATGGCAATGTCTTGGATCAAGCAAGGCTTGAGTGTAGCACTCAACCCTAGGTGCTGGTTAAATGAAGCGGTGTAAATGCGGCCTAGGTCGCCTCAATCATCGCATCGGCCTTGCGTTCAGGTGCGCAAAATCCAGCCGTGAAGCACGCTTCACAAGATGCCATTTAGACGACTCAGCCATGAAACAGAAAACAAAGCGCTGTACAGCAAACCGTAGATTCTAATCATGAGTCGTATCGTGCGATGGTTCAAAATTTACCTCCTGCCCGGACTCATTTTGCAATCCGTCATTGTCGCAGGTGGTTATGGTACCGGCCGGGAGGTGGTGGAGTACTTCACCCGACACGGTATCCAAACTGGCTGGCTGGGTTTTTGTATCGCATTTGCGAGTTTCTCGCTCGTATTTTGCCTCTGCCTTGAAATCTCGAGGCAGTATCGTGTCTACGACTATCGATCTTTTTTTCAGTTGCTGCTCGGCAGAGCTTGGTTCCTGTTTGAGATCGTGTTGATCATCATGTTTATGTTGGTCCTCGCCGTCATTGGTGCTGCGGCTGGGCAAATCGCCCGTGACGAATGGGGTCTATCCGAAGCTTGGGGCGCTGGACTGATGCTATCTCTGGTGGTGGTCTTGCTCTTTTTCGGTCGCCAAGTGGTGACCCTAATTTTGGCTTACTGGAGCTTTTACTTGTTCGCGGTACTCGCGATCTACCTCGTGGTGGTGGCAGTGAATCTCGATCTGGCGCCAACTTTGACGACTGAAGGGGACTCGCCACGTGGTGAGATTGCACTCAGCGCCTTGCAATACACGTTTTACAACTCGCCTGCGATCCCTGTAATTCTGTATTGTGCGCACGCGATCGAGACTCGTAAGCAAGCCATTCTGTCGGGCCTCATCGGCACCCTTTTGGTGCTTACACCGGGACTCGGACTACACCTTAGCTTCAGCGGTCACTACCCCGCGATCCTCGAGGCATCATTACCGATCTATACCATCTTTGATCTTCTGCAACAGGATGCATTGAAGTTTGCCTACCTGATCATGCTCATGGGCACTTTCATTGAATCTGGCGCAGGCAACCTACAAGGCTTTATTGAGCGAATCGACAGCAAGCTCGCGGAGCTATCAAAGCCACGACTGACCCCTCTACAAAAGGCGTTGATATCAAGCGCCGCGATGGTGGTCGCGATGTTGCTCGCCCAGTTTGGTATCACCCGCCTGATTGCCGAGGGCTACAGCGCCCTCGCATGGGCTTACTTTGTCGTCTTTATTGTGCCTTTGTTCACGATGGGGATTTACCGGATCTGGCGGCCGGCCAGGCAAACCCCTATTTCGCGATCGACGTGACGCGAGACATCCTGGACACCCAAGACTTCCACCAGCGCCTTGATCGGCTGCGGCCTTCAGACTGGGCGCGCATCAATGTGGTCGGCAGTAGCGGCAGCGGCAAATCAACGCTGGCACGCCAGTTGTCCGATCGACTTAGGCGGCCACTCATTGAAATCGATGCGCTTTTTTGGGGGCCCGATTGGTCTGAGACACCCGATGAAACCTTTCTGCCGAAACTCGAGACAGAACTGAGTCAGGCATCTTGGGTCCTCGACGGCAACTACCATCGGACCCGCTCAATCAAGTGGCGCAACGTGACGCTGGTGATTTGGCTCGACCCGCCCTTCTGGCGCGTGTTCTGGCAAATTTTAACGCGCACATTGCGACGTGCGCTCTTTCGCGAGGTCCTGTGGAGCGGAAATCGAGAGTCATTCACCCGATCTTTTTTATCGAAGGACTCCATCCTATGGTGGTCCCTTTCCAATCTGAAAACCATTCGCGCCCGCTATCAAGCCGAAATGACCTCTGAGGATTGCCGTCACTTTCACTGGTTGCGCGTGCGGTCTCAAAGAGAGATGAAAACGTTGCTCGCTAGGGTAGACAGCGCAGCCGC
>JALRJG010000190.1 GCA_023261215.1 Pseudomonadales bacterium
ATAGAGACCTTGGTCGTTAAAACGAATTCATCGCGCGCGTAAATTTCTTGAAGTAATTGGCCCACGACCTCTTCTGAAGCACCCAGGCCATAGACGTTCGCACAGTCAAAATAGGTGACTCCTAACGCCTTTGCTCGCTCAAAGATTGGCCGGGCAGCATCAATATCAAGCGTCCAATCACCTTGGTGACCCCGGCCAGGAATGCCGAAATTCATCGTGCCAAGACAGAGTTCCGAGACCGCGAGTCCGGCGCTTGGACTGAGTTGAACCTGGTTGAGCATCTTAGTGTCCTTATGTGTCGTTTTGTGAGCAGTGTGATGCTGCGATAGAACCGCCTTCAAGGTCAAAGTCGAAGAGAGCGTACCGGGTGAGGTGAAGGCTCAAGCTTGCCCAATGGGTGCCTGATTTCTAAACAGCGATGGGTCGCTGCGAAAGACTTTTCCATGATCAGTGAACTTCGATCCCTGGCTCGGGCGTCAGAATAACGCGCACTTGAGTGAAATCACGAATCACGGCGTCTGCATCGAGGCGTTCCTTTTCACCAATATAAGGACTGTCGACGCAAATCACCTTCATGCCGGCCCGCTTGGCGGCTTCGATGCCTGACTCCGCATCTTCAAACACAATGCAGTCACACGGATCGGTGTCGAGCAAGGCCGCGGCCTTCAGAAAAATTTCTGGTTCGGGCTTGCTTGCCAAGACTTCGTCACCACACAGCGTGTGATTAATCGATTGCAGCCAAGGTTTCTTGGATCGCTTGAGCTCAAACAGCGCCCTTGATGAACTGGTGGCAATACCGAGCCGTTGATCCGCATGGTGCAACGCTGAGAGAAAGGATTGCGCGCCAAGGATGGGCGATGCGTCGGCGAACAAGGTTTGGAGTATTTCGCCCCTAGCCGCCAGGAATGCGTCGGGCGTGAGAGGCAGATCAAAATGTTCGACAGTCATCGCTGCAGACGCTTTGGCCTCTCGGCCCACGATGGTTCTTTTGAATTCGAGGGTAAATTGTTTGTCGTATCGATCAAAGACTTGCTGAGTAGCCAACGTGTACAGCGGCTCGGTATCGAGCAAAGTGCCGTCCAAATCAAAAATGAAGGCTTCTGCAGGAAAAAACGTCATGGGAAGCTCTGAGCCGGTGGGTGAGGTTTGTGGTTGGGTCAGTCCGGACTTTAGCAGATTGGTGGGGATAAAAATCGGGCTTTTAAGGTCTATAGGCTCGCGAGCCATTGACCCCCTCGAGCGTTTATTTATGATACGGCGCGTTTAAAGTCGGTCTTAGGAGATTGAAGACGTGATCGAATTGAAACAACTCACTAAGCGCTTTGGTGACATCGAGGTTGTGCGTGACCTTTCCTTTAGCATCGCGCCCGGGACAGTGCTGGGATTTCTTGGGCCTAACGGTGCAGGCAAATCGACGACCATGAAGATGATTACGGGCTTTTTGGAGCCAACGTCTGGCAGTGTCGAGGTCTACGGGCATGATGTGGTAACGAACCGCAGGGCAGCCCAAACACTCGTAGGGTACCTTCCTGAGGGAGCACCCTGCTACGAGGATATGTCAGTGAAGCGCTTTCTAAGCTTCATGGCGGAGATGAGAGGGTTTTCTGGCGTAGACCGAGATCGAAGGGTAGCCGAAGTCATTGGTCAGCTCTCGATGAATAACGTGGCTCACCAACGCATCGAGACGTTGTCGAAGGGATTTAAACGCCGGGTCGGGCTTGCGCAAGCCATTCTCCATGATCCGCAGGTATTGATTCTTGACGAGCCGACCGATGGATTGGACCCCAACCAAAAACGGCAAGTTCGAGAGATGATCAAGAACCTTGCAGAGGACAAAATCGTGATCATCTCAACCCACATCCTGGAGGAAGTTTCGGCAGTGTGTGGCAGGGCGATTATCATCAATCAAGGTCAAGCAGTTTTGGATGCATCAACTGAGGCATTGATGGCGCGTGCTGCGGCGTATGGTGGGCTCTCTCTCGGATTGGCTCAGGCAAGTCAGGAGGCTGTCATGGCTAGGCTCGGGTCGCTAGGGCCGAATGTGCAGATTCATGTCCTCGGCGAGCATCGTTATATCGTAAGCGGACAACCTTCAGAGGGTTCGCTCGCGACAAGAGTCATAGAATGTGCACAAACGGCAGGCTGGGCCATCGAGCATTTTGAACAGCTGACAGGGGCTCTGGATGCAGTGTTTGCAGATGTGACTGAGGGCCGCGTGTGATGGCGAACTTAAGTGCAATTTTCAAGCGAGAGCTGGTCTCGTACTTTATTACACCCATTGCTTACGTGTTCATCCTTGTTTTTTTGGTGCTATCGAGTGCCTTTACCTTCTATTTGGGTCAGTTTTTCGAGCGCGGTCAGGCAGATTTGACCCCGTTCTTTAATTTTCACCCCTGGCTTTATCTCTTCTTGGTTCCCGCGGTCTCGATGCGACTTTGGTCGGAGGAGCGTAAATCAGGATCCATCGAATTGTTGCTGACGCTGCCCATAGCACTTTGGGAGGCGGTGGTGGCTAAATTCTTAGCGGGATGGGTATTCACGGGTCTGGCATTGGCTGGCACGTTCCCGCTTTGGCTTACGGTGGCCTACCTGGGTGAGCCTGACCATGGCGTCATCGTTTCCAGCTACCTCGGATCCTGGCTCATGGCGGGCGCGTTTCTGGCCATCGGTAGCTGTATGTCCGCGCTGACCAAAAGTCAGATTATCGCCTTTATTGTGACCGGCAGTGTTTGCTTGCTTTTCGTGCTGGCGGGGTTTCCATTGGTTTTAGACTTTTTTGATGCCTGGGTCCCCCAATGGGTCATGGATACGCTCTCGGGTCTTAGCGTGCTTAACCACTTTGTCGCGATCACAAGGGGGGTGGTGTCGCTAAAAGATGGTCTTTACTTCCTGTCCATGGTGGCGCTTTGGCTTTACCTCACGGTGTTGGCTTTAGAAGCGAAGCGCGGCAGTTAGGAGATGATGATGAATCATGCTTGGCAAAAACCCACATTGATCGTGCTCGCCATCAGCGTTTTTTTCTTATTTAACGGCTTCAACCATGTGTTTTTGAGTCAAGCTCGGTTGGACCTCACTGAAAATCAGCTCTTTACGCTGTCAGACGGGAGTCGACGCCTGGTTCAGCAAATGGATGGGCCTGTCCGTCTCTATTTTTTCTTCTCGGAAGCGGCCAGCCGAGACTTGACGCCGATTAGAACCTACGCGGCGAGAGTCGAGTCAATGCTGCAAGAGTTTGCGCTTGCATCCAACGGGCAACTTTCCGTCACGAGAATCGATCCAGCGCCCTTTTCGGAGGCGGAAGACCAAGCCGCAGCCTTTGGGCTACAGGCGGTGCCAGTCGCAGCAAATGGTGACGCACTTTATTTCGGGCTGGCCGGTACGGATGCTTTGGATCACGTTGAGACCATCAGTTTTTTCCAACCCGATCGGGAGATGTTCCTCGAGTACGAGGTCAGCCAGCTGATTGACCGCTTAGCCAGGCCGCAACGGCCTTTGATCGGTCTCTACAGCAGTCTGCCAGTGCAAAACAGCATCAACCCTCAAACCTTTCAGCCAGAGCCTGGCTGGCAATCGATCCTGGCGCTTGAATCAACCTTCGATATCGAGTCGATTGAGGCTGAGGCTGAAGAAATCCCTGAAG
>JALRJG010000191.1 GCA_023261215.1 Pseudomonadales bacterium
GTCGGCGGTCAAGAAAGCGCTCGGAAACGCCGACCATTGCGTTGGCAGGCTACACCAATGCGGGTAAATCCTCGCTGTTCAATCGACTGACCCAAGGCGAGGTTTACGCTGCGGATCAGCTGTTTGCCACCTTGGATCCAACGTTGAGGCAGCTCAACTTACCGATTGTTGGTCGTGCGATTTTATCGGACACGGTGGGATTCATTAGAGATTTGCCGCACGCCTTGGTCGAAGCCTTCAAAGCCACGCTCGAAGAGGTCGCAGAAGCCGATCTGATACTCCACGTAGTGGATGCCGCTGCGCCTGAGCTCGATTCTAGGATTCAGGAAGTGAATGACGTCCTCATCGAGATTGGCGCTGAATCAGTGCCCCAACTGCTCGTGTATAACAAGGTCGACGCGTTGCACGAACCTTTTCAGGCGCTAACGAGAAACCGGGCGGGACTGCCCACTGCCGTCGCAACATCGTGCCTAACGGGGTTTGGCTTCGACTTGCTTGAGCAAACCATCGCCGAGCTGCTTGCCGATCAGGTCATAGAAACGACGGTCCTGCTGGCGCCGCATCAAGGTTTAGCGCGGGCTCGATGTTTTGAGCTTGCGGAAGTGAGAGAAGAAAGTGCGAACGAAGCTGGCGAGATTTCTCTTCGCTTACGTATAGAAAAGAAGAACATGGCGCGGCTCGAAACCGTGCTGGCAACTGGCTAAATTAGGTGACGCGCTGAAGACGTGGGAAACTACCCACTGCGCGGGATGAAGGAGCAAGACATGGCGTGGAATGAGCCAGGCAATGGGAATCGAGACCCTTGGGGTAATCGTCAGGATGACGGACCCCCTGATCTGGATGAGGCATTTAAGAAGCTTCAGGACAACTTAGGCAGAATGTTTGGCGGTGGAGGTCAAAGTTCCGGCGCCCAAGGCGGGGGTAGTAGCCCCATCCGAAGCTCACTCATTGGCCTCGTGCTCGTGGGCGCATTGGTGGTTTATGGCTTGATGGGTGTCTACACCTTGGATGAGCAGGAACGAGGCGTCGTTCTGCGACTCGGTAAAGCAACAGACACGATCGTGATGCCAGGTTTGAGTTGGTATGCGCCGCTGATCGACCAAGTCATTGTTCACAATGTGTCGCGCGTGCGCTCGCATCCTCAACAGTCAGAGATGCTCACGGAAGATGAAAACATTGTGAAGGTCAAGCTGACCGTGCAATACGTCATCGACGATGTGAAGGCCTTTGCGCTCAATGTGAAAGATCCTGAAAAAAGTCTATTTCAGTCTACAGAATCTGCTGTCCGCCACGTGGTGGGGAGTACCGAAATGGATGAAGTCCTTACGGAAGGACGTGCCGTGATGGGAAGCGAGATCAAAGCGCGAATCCAGGATTATATGAATGATTACGGCACGGGTATTGCCGTCACCCAGGTGAATATTGACGAAACCGCGCCACCGGATGCGGTGCGGGAGGCATTCGATGAAGTGATTCGAGCGCGAGAGGACGAAGTCCGTGTGCGTAACGAGGCGAACGCTTACGCCAACAAAGTGATCCCCGAGGCTCGCGGTGAAGCCCAACGGTACCTAGAAGAGGCAGAAGCCTATCGCCAGCGGGTGGTCGCAGAAGCCCGTGGTGAAGCGCAGCGATTCTCCAAGTTGCTCGTTGAATATCAGGCCGCGCCTGAAGTCACTCGTGAAAGAATGTATATCGACACGTTGGAATCTGTGATGTCGCAATCGTCGAAGGTGATGATCGATGTGGAGGGCGGGAACAACATGATGTATTTACCTCTTGACCGCATGATTCAACGATCAACGGATCAAGGGGCCGATTCCCAAACCAGCGCTACGCCTTCAAATTCGTCGCGTTCGTCGATCAACGCTAACCCGCGCACGCGTCGCGACCGACAGTAAGGAGAAGCCCATGTCAAATCGAAATACAGTGATCGGGTTGCTGGTTGTTGGTCTTTTGTTCTTAACCAGTAATGCCCTCTATATCGTCAATGAAATGGAGCGGGCCGTCCTGCTTAGGCTCGGTCGTGTGGTCAATTCAGATGTTCAAACGGGCATCCATTTCAAAATGCCGTTCATCGAAGAGGTCAGAAAATTCGATGGTCGCGTCCTAACGGTGGACGCGCCCGCTGAACGGTTCTTAACCCTAGAAAAGAAAGCGCTGATTGTAGATTCGTTTGCGAAGTTTATGGTCGAGAACGTGGAGACTTATTACACCGCGACATCGGGTGATCAGCGTCGAGCTGAAGAACTGCTCAAGCAACGTATCAACAATGGCTTGCGTAATGAAATCAGTCGCAGAACGTTGCATGAGGTGGTCTCGGGTGAGCGTGATGAGCTGATGGAATCTTTGGTCGCCAATTTGAACTTGGTTGCTGATGCAGAACTTGGCGTGAAGGTGGTCGACGTTCGAGTCAAACGAATCGATCTGCCGCCCGAGGTGAGCCAATCGGTCTACAATAGAATGAATACTGAGCGAGATATCGAAGCAAAGGAACATCGTGCCAAGGGCCAAGAGATGGCAGTGGGCATTATCGCCGATGCTGATAAGCAGACCTCGGTGATTCTCGCTGAAGCCTACGGAGACGCTGAGACCATTCGTGGTGATGGGGATGCACAGGCGGCCAATACCTACGCACAGGCCTTCAATAGAGACAAAGAGTTTTACGCGTTTTATCGAAGTATGTCGGCTTATCGCAAAACGTTTGCAGAGAAAGGCGACATTTTGTTGCTTGATCCGAACAGCGATTTCTTCAAGTACTTGAGCAACAGCAAAGTTAACTGATGCTCAAGACATCCTCTGCGTTGTTGTTCAAAGCGCAGAGGATACCGCTCCCTGAACTTCCCTATTCTCCAGAGAACCTTCAATGACATTGGATGATTTGTGGGTTGCCCTCTGTTTGGTCTTAGTGATCGAGGGTATCATGCCGTTCCTGAATCCAGAGAAATGGCAGCAAATGCTGCGACAAGTGGCCGACGCCCCGCCCGCGAGTTTGCGTTGGTTTGGATTGGCCATGATGGTGTCTGGTACCACGATGTTGATGTGGTTGAGCCCTTAGGAGACGCGTTTGAATCAGTTGGATCATTGGTTACTCCCGGATGGTGTGGAGGATCTGCTGCCGTCAACCGCTGCCAAACTAGAGCTGGCACGGCAAAACCTGCTCAGCCTCTTTTCGAGATGGGGCTATGACTATGTGATGCCCCCCAAGCTTGAGTTTATTGATTCACTCCTGACAGGGACGGGTAAGGACCTGGATCTGCAGACCGTCAAAGTGATCGATCAAATCAGCGGCCGGCTGATGGGGTTACCAGCAGACATCACACCACAAGTGGCAAGGATGGATGCTCACAGCATCGGTGGCGAAGGCGTCTCCCGTCTTTGTTACGCAGGCAGTGTCGTTCGAGCGCGCCCGGAAGGGTTCGTCGGCTCTCGTACCCCGATCAAAGTCGGCGCTGAACTCTTTGGCGATGCAGAGCCAAAGTCGGACCTTGAGATCGTGAGCTTGATGGTGGGTTCGCTCCTGGTGCTTGGGCTATCTGACGTTCAGCTGGAGTTGGGTGACGTCAGTTTATTTCGAACGCTCATCGATAGAGCGCAGTTAGACGAAGATACGGGAGACGAAATCTTTGCTTT
>JALRJG010000192.1 GCA_023261215.1 Pseudomonadales bacterium
TGACACCGGCCCAGCGAACGAGTGGCACAATGCGGGCGAAACGACCGTTGCGCCTTTTTTGTCTCGTTTGGGCATCCGTCAGCTCGATTATCTAGTGATCTCGCATTCCGACAGTGACCATGCAGGCGGGCTATCGGCGGTATTGAAGCAGCTGGAAGCGCAACCGACGAAGTTGATCCAGGCCAGTCACTGTCAACTCAACTTCAGTCCTGAACCAGGCGTGCATCTTCGAACAATCCAAGTCGCAGCTGGGCGAACGACCAACGACCGTTCTTGTAACTTAATGATTTCCTACGGTTCTTTCGAGGCGTTGCTCATGGGTGATCCAAGTGCTTCAGTTGAACCCAGTCTCGCGCGGCAAATCCCTTCCGAACTGGATTGGTTGCTTGTGAGTCACCATGGTGCGGGTACCTCTTCGAGTCCGGCATGGCTCAATCACGTTAAGCCGAAATATGCGGTGATCAGTGCGGGGGCTCGAAACGCCTTTGGTCACCCACACCCTGATGTGATCGAGCGTCTCAAACGGCGGGACGCGCAGGTATTCTCAACATCGAAACAGGGCGGGCTGGTTTTCGAGATTTCTACGAACGGCCAGGTGTCGTGGCGCTCTGTCCTTGAATGACGTCGCTGAGCATCAGTGCCTTGATTTTTAATGGCAAACAATGAATGCTAGCGCGCTTTTATGGGCGGGCCAGGTCTTGAACCAAGCGCTTTCGAAAATCATTAGTCAATTGGATCTTGAGCAGATTGAACTCAATTTGTTCAGGGGCCAAAGCGAGAACTTGGGCACGCCGCGCGTCTTTGGTGGTCAGGTGATTGGGCAGGCATTAATCGCTGCGCTTCGCACGGTGCCAGATCGGCACTGTCACTCGCTGCACGGATACTTTTTGCGCCCCGGTAACCCGAACGCGCCGATACTCTACGAGGTTGACAGGATTCGTGACGGTAAAAGCTTCACAACCCGGAGGGTCGTCGCGCTGCAATCGGGGGAAGCGATTTTTAATCTGTCTTGCTCATTTCAAGTGTTGGAAGAGGGCCTCTCTCATGCCCGGTCAATGCCTGATGTGCCTCACCCCGATGAGCTCCCCGATGAGCGGGAATTGATGCAAGCCCGCTTAGCGTCGATTCCTGAGGCCATGCGGGAGATGATGCAACGAGAGCGTCCGATTGAGCTGAAGCGAGTCGAACCCATTGACTATGCCAATCCAAAAAAAATGCCGCCCAAGCAGCACACCTGGTTCAGGGCACGGTATCCGCTGGGGGATGACCCAGCCTTGCACCAGTGCCTTCTCGCTTATGCCTCTGATATGGGCATCTTATCAACGTGCGCGTTGCCCCATGGTCGATCCTTTCTGACCGGATTAATGACGGCGAGCTTAGACCACGCCATGTGGTTCCATCGACCCTTTAGTTTCGATGAGTGGATTCTATTCGAGCAAGATTCACCTACGTCAGGTGGTGCCAGAGGCTTTAACCGGGGCACCATGTACACTGAAAAAGGTGTGCTCATTGCCTCAGTAGCCCAAGAGGGTTTAATTCGTGACGTGGCAGCCAATGGCGCGTTTGACTGGTCTAAACAGGTGGAACAACGCGTCTCAACTCACTGACAAGCTGTGACTTCTCTTCCTTGTTTAAAAAACCGCCCAGTTCCATTTCTTCCCCATGGGATCGAATCGACACCTGGCAAGGACTCCAAGGGTGTCGAGCGGGCGTGACAACGAATTGCGCCCAGAAGCGAATAAATTGCTTGGTGGCTTCAGGTTCGCGGCGGCCTTGTTCGATGGTGACATGCTCTGCGGTGACTCGAATCACTTCCTGGCGTTGCGCCCGACGCAGACAGTAATACATACACGCCAGCAAAACTGACAATTCCAAGAGGCTGAAGGGGAGAATGACCCAGGCGCCTACGTAAATAAAAAACACGCCCATGATGATGGAGACAGTCAGTAGGGTATAAAGCAGATAGAGATTGTAACGCCAGGTCCACGACTGATTCGGCCGAAGCACGATGGTCCCCGTGTGATCTTCGTTGATATGGCTCTCAATCACGCTGCAAGATCTCTCTCAGTGCCTTAATTAATTGGTGCTGCTCTTCCGGCGTACCGACGGTGATACGAAGCTTATCCCTTAGTCGATCTTGATCGAAATAACGCACCAAGATTTGCTTAGATTTCAGCGCCTGATAGATGGAAAGCGCTGAGGGCCCAGATCGAGGGACGGTTGCGAGCACAAAATTCGCGTGAGAAGGGGCGACCTCAAAGCCAAGGGCTCCGAGCGCCACTTGAAGCTCGAGCCTAGCCTCGATGACTTGGCGCCTGGTCTCTTCGATGTAGCCCTGATCCTGGATGGCCGCCACGGCGAGAGATTGACTGATCGCATCCAAATTATAGCTGTCCCGAGTTTTCGTGAGCATGGGCTCGATCAATCGAGCGTGACCAATGCCGTATCCAAAACGAAGACCCGCGAGGCCATAGCCTTTACTTAATGTGCGCAGGAGGACCACGTTGTCTGCTTTCACAGCAAATTGCGTCAAGTCATGACCGGCATTTGAAACAAAATCAACATACGCCTCGTCGATCAGAATCAGGCCATTAAATGCCTCGGCAATCGTGCGCAAGGAGGCCTCATCCATGAGCGCACCGGAAGGCGCGTGAGGATTCACAATGAATGCAACCTTACACCGGGCCTTGTTCGCTCGATCAACGAAGTCGGGTGCGAGGCGCCAATCGCTGGTTAAGCCGAGATCAAAAAGCTGACCGCCCTGAATGGCTGTGA
This sequence comes from Pseudomonadales bacterium, assembly GCA_023261215.1. Taxonomy (GTDB): domain Bacteria; phylum Pseudomonadota; class Gammaproteobacteria; order Pseudomonadales; family Azotimanducaceae; genus UBA9926. The sequence goes on from JALRJG010000192.1 coordinate 2,776, forward strand.
GGACGGGATAAAGGGAGTAAGAGGGTTCGGCGACGGCGACAGAGTCGCCCGGATCGACAAAGGTGGTCAGGATCAATCGCAAGAGTTCATCACCGCCTCGCGTTGCGATGATTTGCTCTGGCGCGACACCGTGCAGCTTAGCAGCGGCTAATCGAAAATCTGAGGCGGTTGGATTGGGATAACGCCTCAAATGGGCCGCGTCGAATTGCTGCAAGGCATCAAAAACTTGAGGCGAGGGTGGGTAGGGGTTCTCGTTGGTATTGAGCTTGATCGTCGCAGGGTCAGCGGACTGCTCCCCCGGCGTGTAGCCAGTCATCGCAAAAATGTTAGGGCGCTGAAACTCAGTCGTCATAAGCGCTCACTTCCTCATAATGGATCGAAAGTATTTCCGCAGTAATGATGCCGGCAGGTCTCTGTATCCGGGCTTCGTCGCCAACAGATTTGCCAAGAATGGCACGCGCAAGGGGCGTGTGCATACTGATCCAGCTGCGAGCGATGTCGATTTCATCCTCACCCACGATACGAATCGAGAGTGATTCCGCATCCTCGGTTTCCAAGGTGACGAAAGCGCCAAAAAATACGCGTGTTTGGTCGCTTGGTGTTCGATCAACGACCGTAATGTTGTCGAGCCGTTTTTGAAGGTAACGAATTCTTCGATCAATTTCCCTAAGTTGTCGTTTCCCATATTGGTATTCGGCGTTTTCTGATCGATCTCCGAGTGCTGCGGCTGCCCGCACTTGTTCGGTCACCTTTGGGCGCTTGTCTTGCCAAAGGTAGGCGAGTTCCTCCCTAAGGGATCGGGCACCTCGCGGTGTGATGTAAATTTTTTTTG
>JALRJG010000193.1 GCA_023261215.1 Pseudomonadales bacterium
CTTCGGGCGACGATGCTCGATGAAAGGACTGGAGCGAGCTCGGATCGTACATCGAGTTAAAGGGTTCGGGAGCAACCCAGGGGGGGTGGGGTCTCAAGAGCGATAAATGCACACACCAAGGCGCGGATTGTGTTCCAACAAATCGCATGACCTCGTCGATCATGAAATGGGTGTCATGGTGTTCCTTGGGTATGGCAAGTGGCGCAGCATGTGAGCCGCCGTCTTCATACTCGACCGACGGTTTCTTTTCAGTGTATAGCCGCCAGTTGGGATCTGGAATGTCGTACCCTTTGTCTGCCAGCCATTCAGCCCAAGCATCTGGAAAAGTGCCCATTTGCACAATCGGGTCAATGCCTGGCAAGAGGCCTTCATAGGTGCGTAGACGGGGGTCGCTCGCATCGACAAAGCGAGGGTCTAGCGCAGTATCCGTATAGCCAAAGAGGCTGGGTTGGTAGCCCACCGCGCGTAACTGAAGCGCCCAATTGTCAAATCGATGATCGAGGGGCGTGCCGTTGGTGCCTGAGCGATGATTTTGTAGATACATCCCCGTGTGCAAGCTTGCGCGCGAGGGTCCGCATGGCACGGCGTTGGCATAATGTCGTTCAAACAAGGTGCCCTCTTGCGCCAGCGCATCAAGGTTGGGTGTTTGCACCGAGTGGCCCAGCAGCGATAACGCGTCGCCACGCCATTGGTCCGCGGTGATGAAGAGGATGTTCGGTCTCTGGGCATTCACCAAGTGAGTATGCCACAAGGACAACCCTTGCGCCGGCCGAAGACTCAGAGATCATGAGGCCTGCTCGCGCTTGCTGATCAAGCGCCACATCCATAGTTTCTGTGCGCCAGTCATCGAACGCAGATGGCGAATGTGCGGCGTCGAAGCTCAAAGGTGCTCAGGCTTTGGGGTCAAGCGCCGAGACGTCTCAAGTGCTCATAAGGCGAGGCGTTGGATCTGAATTCGTCTCAGGTTTTGGCGGCCTTGGGGCGTCAATGGGTAGCGCTTTAGATGATTATGCAGTGTGGATGTCAGGCCTGAGGAAGTCTTGATGTCATGGGTGTAAAGCGCCGTGATCACGTTACTATACCCCTCGCAGCGAAACCGGATACCCGACGCAAAGCGGCATCTCAGGGTCGATTGCCAGGTTCGCAACCATGCGTTCGCTTGCGGGAGATCGAGATGGTTCTTAATTAGGGCAAGGTTGGGGTTCACCCGGTCAACGAGCGTTGGCGTCCATTCGCTTTGGTGGGTGGCGGGATGTTCTGGGTCGCCGGCTGCGTCAAGGTAGAGATCATCGATGATGACGTCACAGTCGTGAGACGCGTGATGAATGTAGGTCACCGCGTCCGTTAAAACATACGACACCCGAGGGCGGGTCGCCGAAAAAAATCGTTTGGCAAGTTTGAGATGGACAGGGTCGATCTCGATCCCTTTAACGTGTGCATCCGGAAACAGAACGCCCAATTGATTGATGCCAGCGCCACCGCCAACGCCCAGCATCAGTATTTTTTCCGGCGGAGTCGCTGTGAAGAGTGTCGGCAGACTCAGAAGATCCCACACAGCGCCGCTGAATACGTGTCGCGGGTTCCATTGAGAGTGGAAGGCGCCGTTGGTGTATAGGCGAATCGAGGCGCCAGCTTGTCGTACCTCGTACGTTTTACCCCTCTTGCGTTCTCGGTGGATAACGCTCACGGAGCCGATGAAAGTCGCTTGAGGATTCGCTCAATGCTGGGTTCTGGCGTGGCCCCTTCACCCATCGCCTTGGCGAGGCGCTTGCCGAGTTCGACGCCCCATTGGTCGAATGCATTGATGTTCCATAGCGCAGCGAGCGTGAAGACTTTGTGCTCGTAAAGCGCGACGAGTTGACCGAGGGCCTCCGCATCAAATCGGTCGAACAAGAGCAACGATGACGGACGATTTCCCGGATAGTGTCGATGGGGGTCAGTTGAAAAGTCTCCGTAGGCCAGCGCACTGATTTGCGCGAGCATATTTTGGTTGAGGAGGTCTTGCTGCCCTTGAAGTTCAGGCTCAACCTCGATGAAGCCGATGAAATCAACGGGGATCAGAACACGTCCCTGGTGCAGCAACTGGAAGAAGGCATGCTGTGCATTGGTGCCCGGTTGGCCCCATAGAACGCCTCCCGTTTGATACTCAAGCGAGTCACCCTCCCGGCTCGCGGACTTTCCGAGGCTTTCCATCTCCAGTTGTTGGAGAAAAGAGGGAAGTAATTCGAGGCGCTGACTGTATGGAATGATGGCGCCGGATTCGGCGCCGATGATCGTCCCATACCAAAATGCGATCAATGCCATCATGATTGGAATGTTTTGTTCGGGTGGTGCGTTAACGAAGTGCTGATCCATTCGTTCCGCACCCGCGAGCAGTGCTCGAAATGAGTCGTAGCCAAGATGCAGAGCGATGGCAAGGCCGACACTCGACCACAAGGAGAACCGCCCCCCAATATCTTCGCTGAATCCAAAAATCGCATGAGGATTGACGCCAAAGGCTTCCGCTCGATCGGTGGCCACCGTCACCGCTGCAAGCTGAGGACTAAGATCTGCGTCTTCGCCGAGCCTTACCCTCAGCCAGTCACGAGCGTGGCGTGCGTTTTCTAAGGTCTCCAGCGTGGTGAAGGTTTTGCTCACAATGACGAAGAGTGTCCTCTCAGGATCGCATTGCCGTAAGACTCGGGCGAGATCTGCGCCGTCGACGTTGGCAACAAAATGCATGCAGAATTGGGCGCTGGGTAGATCGGCCAGGGCATGACACATGAGCCTTGGGCCGAAGTCTGATCCACCAATACCGATATTCACCACGTGCTCGATCGGTTGACCGGTGGCGCCTCGATGCTCGCCGGAGCGAACGGCTTCTGTGAATGCGCGCATGGCTGCATGCGTTGCATCATCGGCAACGAAGGCTGAGGTTCGAATCCGGCAATGGCCCACCGCGCGTTGCTCGGTGAGATTAATCGCATCGCCTGAGATCATCGCCTGGCGCAAGTCTTCGAACGGTGACCGACCGAGGGCCTCAACGAGGGCTGCTGAGATTCGGGGGTTGAGTTGATGATGACTGAAATTAAAGTAAATGCCAGGCGCGCTGATTTCACTCAACTCGAGCCAATCAGGATCTGCGGTCACGGCGCTGATGGTGGGTCGGCTTTGTCCTAAGGCTTCGAGCTCTGGCCAGTTATGGGTCGTCATTGAAACTCTCGAGAGAAATGCGACGTATTATACCCAAGCAGATCAACACCGCCCTTCACAAGCAAGAAAGGAAGGCGCGAGAAAGCCCGGCGATATCAAAGGTCTACGATTTGGGCGCTCGCGCGGTTGTGTCTCTTAGAACGATGGAGAATGAATTTGATCTCCGCAAGCGATAAGGTGAGAGATGGCGGTGCCCATGTGGCAGCTCGAATCTGAGCGCGGCAGGCTTGCAACACCGGGCGCCGGTGGCGTCAGTCCGAATTGGGGCGAATGATGCAGCCGGGGCTCACCGGTCAATGCCCGTGAACACGTCCCGAAACACACGAACCCGCACCACCGGCCTTGAGGCGAAGAGATAGATCAACCGAAGCGTAGAGAGCCTTTGCCCGGGCGATATGCG
>JALRJG010000194.1 GCA_023261215.1 Pseudomonadales bacterium
CGCGCTCGATTTACCGGAAAGCTTCGCCGCGCTGTGCCTATTACCCGTGGGATACCCCATGGGTCGCTTCGGCCCCGTGACTCGGAAGCCTGTCGATACCATCATGCGTTTTGATCGCTGGTCCTGAAAGCAAGATTCATTCAGGTAAACCAAATGGGTGATCGGTTTTTACCCGTTGTCGACTCATTATCTGAAGATATTCAGTTATACTAATATCCATGAATGCCAGTTCTCTGCTCCCTCGTGAATTCGGATCAATGGAATGAACCACGACCTCTCATTGAAGCTAACTTTTTGCAGCGCCACTTCCAGCAAACTCATGTTGGCAAGCCTTTTAGGTTGTTTGCTCGTAACGCCAAAAACCCTGGCGCTTGAGTTGGGCTCCAACTGGACACTTAACATTTTCACCGACATCCAATTGAATTGGGATGACGATGATCATGACGAGATGTCGATGGAAGATCATGACCACATGGATGACGACCCGATGGGCGCTATGCATATGGAAGACGGCCATACCATGCATCACAGCGTCAACGATTTTGAGCTGGGTGAAACTGTCCTCTTTGTGCAAGGTCAAGCGACGGATCGGCTTTCGTTTCTCGCTGATTTCAATATTCAACCCAAGAAATATCGTGACGATCATCACTCAACTAAAATTTTTCAGGTCGCTCGATTACAAGCTAAGTATCAAGTGAGCAATCGTCACTCCATCTTAGTGGGTAAGATGCATACGCCCGTTAATTACTGGAACGATAACTTCCATCACGGCACGATTTTCTACCCAACGATCTCACGTCCTCTGGCTTTTGAAGAGTTCGTTCCTCATCACGAAATTGCAGTGCGTTGGGCTGGGGAAAATTTCGGCCAACAGCGTTGGTTCTATGACGTGATTCTGGGTTCAGGTCAATCGGCAGAGAACGATCCTTTCACCAACGGAATCAAAGCCTTTGCGCTCATTGGGGGTTTTCATCCATCGCCGCGCTCGCAAATTCGCCTGGCTTATTATGAAGATACCATTCTCAATCATGAGGACGACCCCAATCATGTGAGTCATGCCATGGATGGCATGGTGGAAGAAGGACTCGACTACGAGTACGACACTTATGCCGCGTCGTTCCATCACGAAAGCGACAAGATTCGCGTATTGACCGAGATTTTTCTCACCGATAGCAAGGCAGATGATCTGAAGAAAACGTGGTACCAATATTTTGGTTGGAAGGTAAAGCCCTGGATCACCCCTTACTTGCAGAGTGATTGGGTCTCGGTACCTAGCGGAGAAATCCACTTTCAACCCGGCCACAACCGCTTCTATGCCATCGGTGCTGACTTCTCAATCCATCCCCAACTCAGCTTCAAGGCAGAATTTTTCACGCAAGACAATGATCGAGTAGATGAACCCTACGAGAGAACTGGTCTGCAAGTAAAACTCTCGGTGGTGCTGTAACTCATGCAGTGGAGCCTGACCAAATTACTTGCCGGCCTCGTGATCGTTTTGATCATGAATGCGCCAACCGCGCGTGCTGAACTGATTTGTCTTGGCAACATCAGCCAAGACCTGATCGGTAACATCGACGACGTGGGGCAAATCGTCACGGGCGAGCAAACCAGTTGGGCGAACGGCAGCACCATTCGCCTAGCCCTTCCTGGCAAATCCAGCCCTCAACTTGAAGGCATCAGCGCGCGGTTCATGACGTCCACGGGCAAAGAATTGCAGCGTCACTGGTTGCGCCTTGCTTTCGCCGGACAAGCGGCGCCACCCAAATTCTTTGATTCGAATGACGCGCTGCTTAACTACTTACGAAAAACACCCGGTTCGGTTGGGTTTATCGAAGCGGATGAAGGAACCAGCCTTGAAGGCCTTATCCAAATACAAATCCAGCAGGAAAACAGTTGAGCTGCCTCATCGCATAGCTCACAGCCAGGCCTCCCATCGTACATAGGTTGGACAGCGGGGCGCATCAAGTCAGAACCGACTTGGCGAGCTATGACTGCAGGCCCTCCAACCAAGGCGCAAGCTTTACGCGCAATTGGTCAAATGTTAAAGGCTTCGTAAGCACTGTTTCGAAGCCCGCCTTTTCATAACGTTCTATGGCATCTTTGTCGGCATTGGCGGTAAAAGCAAAGACTCTCAGATCATTCAAATCAGGCTCAGCCCTGATCCACTGAATCAAATCTAGCCCGGTAAAGTCTGGCATTTGTATATCTGAAATCACCAAATCGTATTGCTTTGATCTAATCATGCGAAAGCCTTCCTGGGCGCTCTCGGCCATATCCAGCGCAATCGGTAGTTTCGCCATCATCGCCTTCATCACCGTTCTGTTGAGGGCCGTATCCTCGACATAGAGCATCGTGATCACTGAGGGGTTCGATATCAGCCCTTCGGCACTTTGGATGGAGGATTGAACAACGGTCTCGCCGACTTCTCGATGCCCGATTTCTGTTGGTTCAACTGAGCCTCGCGAGTCCTGATCTTGCAATGGCTGCTGACTTTGACGTGGGCCTGGGTCGACTTCCGATGCTCTTGGGTTCTCTTCTTCTATCCCTCCATGGGGCCGCTCGCTGGTCCGCTCGAATGGGATCGTGAACGCCAGTCTAGAGCCAAGCCCCTCGGTTGATTCCACCAAAAGTCGCGAGCCCATACCCACCAACAATTGTTTAACAATGCTGAGCCCTAGACCTGTTGCCGCTTCGCCCTGCCATCGTTGCGTTGCGCCCCTCACAAAGGGTTCTCCGAGCTGACTCACCAACTGCTCACTCATGCCAATCCCGGTATCTTTAACCACGACCTCGAGCACAGAACCTTGACCCTCGCGCCTCGCGGTTAGCATCACCCTAACTTCGCCACTCTCGGTGTATTTCCTTGCATTAATGATGAGATTACTCATGATTTGGAGCAGTCGATGTTCGTCGCCCTCAGGAACTAAGTCCTTATGTCCCTGTGCGTCAACGACAAAGTTCACGGTTGAATCTCGGAAGAGCCGAACGCCCATTCTTTCCAATTTTTTGACAAATTGATCGAGCGAAAAGGCTTCTAATTGAAGGCTAACACCGTGAGCTTCATTGGATTGGTACTCTAGAATTTGGTTGATAAGCCTCAGCAAAGTTTCGGTCGAGGCGGTGGCATGGCCAAGGTAGTCTCTCGCTTCAAATTGTTCCGAGGAAATGGTTAATGAAAGCAAATCTAACGAAGCAATAATCCCATGCAGCGGCGTTCGAAGCTCATGAGACACATTGGCCAACAATTCATTCTTTGCGTTGAGCGCTTTGGATAAGGCCTCGGTGCGTTCTTCAACTCGTAGTTCGAGTGATTGGAGCAATTGTTGATTTTCTGATCGTTGGTTAGAAAGATTAACCCTGAGTTGCTCCAGTGCCTGCTGGAGTGAGCGAAGCTCGTCGCTGACCGCGTCACTCGGAACTTCCAGCTCCAGATCGCCTTCGCCCAATCGAGACGCAGTCGCGATGGATTGGGTGACAGGGCTCACCACGTTACGACGGACAATGCCCAAAATCACTGCCTGGAGCAGCACAAGCCCAAGAAAAGCCAGATAACTGGGATAAACCAACGCATTGAGCCTTTCTTGAAAGT
>JALRJG010000195.1 GCA_023261215.1 Pseudomonadales bacterium
CACGTTGAAAAGATCGAACGTCACCGCAAGATCGGCCTCGGATTCTTCGATCCGACCCAAGACCAAATATTCAACATCCAGTAATCGCCAATCTCTCGTGTAGACGTCCTTGGACTCGTGAGGCAGCGACAACATCGCGCTCACCGGCAGCGTATTGAAACGGCCACTAAAACCCAAGTCCTGAGCCACAATGGCCGCTACATCTTCGGGAAGTCCCCCCCGGCCCCGCCAATCAAAGGGCACCACGGCCACCATCACCGCGTTGTCTGCGCCTTGGGTGATTTCAATTTGCAACTCACCCGAGGCCGTCATCACCGTTGACTGCAGCAGCGCACAAAGCACAACGGTCAGTAATCGGTTCACTCGTACTTTCCTTTCCATGACTAGAGCCTTAAATCTTCAGGTCTGAACAATAATGTGAATTCCCTAAAGCTTCGCTCAAACATAGCTGACTCCGAAGGCACACTAAAGCGATGAACTTTCTCAACGGCAACCATGGCTGAGCGATCAAAGGCGGCATTACCGCTACTCTCAGCAATTTGAACCTCAACCACTTCACCCGTAGGCACAAGAAAAACTTTCAAGATGGCTTGCATGCCATTTCGAGCGCTTGGCGGTCTAGACCAATTCTGGATCACATCCCTTTGAATCTGGCCAATATAAGCCATGGCTCGCTCATCATCGGTGACCGCCGCTCTCGCACCTTGCTCAGCGTTGATCGCCCGCATCAGATCGGCCTCGAGCAAAGCCTGGGTCGCATCATTCTCGTCGGGCTGAGGCGTTACGACTTCGATGGCGGTGCGCTCTGGGTCTGACGGCTGATCGGGCTCAGCGGCTTGAGCGGACTCAGTCATCGCCGCTTGCGCGGGTTTGACTTTTTTGGGCTTACCCGCCTGCTGCTTTTGCGCCACTTGGGCAGGGGGTTTCTGTTTCGGAGGCGAAGGCCTGACGTTCGGCTTGGGCAAATTCACGACACTGGCCTGGATGTACAGAGGCTCGACGCGAACCCGATCGGGCAAGGGCTGCTCCCAATTGTGGAGCAGGAGCGCAACCACAGCACCATGTAATGCGAGCGCAAAAATCGTCGGAAGAATGGCCGACCGCAACATGAACCCTAGCCTTGCGTCCTGGGTTGTGTCACGAGGCCTACATCTTCAACGCCAGCGTTTTTGAGTTCGTCCATCACCTGCATCACTCGACCATAGGGTACGGCTTGATCCCCTTCGATCAGCACTTTCATCGCAGGCTGGGCAGACATAATCTTCTGCACTTGGCCCACTAAATCGACTAACGTCAGAGCCGACTCTCGCTCACCCACATTCAAATAATACTGTCCGGCAGCGTCCACGCTCACAACCAGAAAGTCATCGGGATCGGTCACTTCAATGGCCTCACTGTCAGCTGCTGGAAGCTCAACTTTGATGCCCTGGGTCATCAGTGGCGCGGTGACCATGAAAATAACCAGCAAGACAAGCATCACGTCGATATAGGGCACCACATTGATTTCAGACATAGGCTTTCGCCGGACGACTTTCGCCATCGATTAATTCTCCTTGATCGAGCGATTCAAGATAGCGCTGAATTCTTCTGAGAACGTCTCAAATCGATTCATCATGATTTCAACTTGAGCGGAAAATCGGTTGTAGGCGATCACAGCAGGTATCGCAGCAAAAAGCCCGATGGCCGTCGCCACCAGTGCCTCCGAAATGCCGGGGGCGACCACCGAGAGCGTTGCCTGATTGACCATCGCAAGCCCACGAAACGAGTTCATGATGCCCCAGACCGTACCGAAGAGCCCAATATAAGGACTGGTTGAACCCACGGTTGCAAGAAACGGTAAGGCGGCCTCAAGACGTTCTTCCTCTCTGGCCAATGCCACACGCATGGCGCGCTGAACGTTTTGCATGATGCGCTCCACCTGCGTGCCATAAAGCTGCGAACAGCGGGTATATTCCTTAAAGCCCGCATGAAATATCGACTCTAGCCCGATGACTTCAGCTTCGCCTTCATCAAGTTCCACGAACAGGGCACGTAAATCTTCGCCCGACCAAAAATCGTTTTCGAACGTGGTGGCCATACGGCGCACAGATGACAATAAAAACGCCTTTTGAAATACAAGAATCCATGAGACCACCGACGCGAGGACCAAAATCGCCATAACCAATTGGACCACCACAGTCGCATTGGTGATGAGTTCAAGGATCGACAATTGTTCATTCATAGCGTTTTCTCATTTCCTTGATGATGATCAATTCAGCCCTTTTTGGGCTTGAGTGGATGACCCTTTGACCAAACTTAGCGCTCGCTTTCCCCAGAAAACAGATCGCTGCTCGATGTGGCGGCTTCACTTTTAGGGTCAAGACCAAAATGCAAATAGGCGCGATGGGTCGCTACGCGCCCTCTAGGCGTTCGCATGATGAACCCTTGTTGAATTAAGTAGGGCTCATAAACATCTTCGAGCGTGTCCCGTTCCTCGCCAACCGCAGCTGAGAGAGAATCAATACCCACCGGCCCCCCTTCAAACTTGTCGATCAGCGCGAGCAAAAGTCGTCGATCCATTGCATCAAAGCCGCTGCTGTCTACCTTTAGCAAATTTAATGCTTGATCAGCACACGATTGGTCAATCACCCCGCTCGCTCGAACTTGGGCAAAGTCACGAACCCGGCGCAACAGCCGATTGGCAATCCGCGGCGTCCCTCGACTGCGCGCAGCAATTTCTCGCGCGCCCGCCTCTTCCGCAACCACGCCTAAAAGACCCGCGGATCGTCTGACAATTTTGGTGAGATCCTCGATCTCATAAAATTCCAAGCGCTGAACGATCCCAAAGCGATCTCTCAAAGGCGATGTCAAAAGCCCCGTTCGGGTCGTCGCGCCCACCAAGGTAAACGGAGGCAAATCGAGCTTGATGGTTCTTGCCGCAGGGCCCTCCCCAATGGTGATATCCACTTGATGATCTTCCATTGCTGGGTACAGAATTTCTTCAACTGCTGGACTTAAGCGATGAATTTCATCAATAAATAACACATCACCTGGGGACAAATTTGTGAGTGTTGCTACCAGATCGCCCTTCTTCTCGATCACTGGACCCGCCGTGGATCGAATCTGTGCTGACATTTCTGACGCGATGATGTTGGCAAGCGTTGTTTTACCAAGCCCCGGAGGACCAAAAATCAGCGTGTGGTCCAGCGACTCACCGCGCGCTTTGGCCGCATCCATGAACAGGCTCATTTGTTCCACAACGGCGGGTTGACCCACGTACTCAGCCAAAGACTTTGGTCTAATCGCCCAATCCTGACCCTGATCCTCAGTCTGAGGTTCAGGTGCGATTAATCGGTCGTTTTCTATCATGGTCGGATTAACTCAGAAGCTTTAGCGCGCGACGCAGCGCGTCTTCAATGTTATCGATGGGCGACTCCAATTGCGACAACGCCAATGCAATCTCCTGGGGGCGGAAACCAAGACCGACGAGTGCGCTTTCCACCTCGTCAAGGACCGACGCGGAAGCCGCTTTGGTTTTCGCGGCAATGACCGGAATTTCTGCAGCGGCAAAATCATCCAGGCGATCGCGCAT
>JALRJG010000196.1 GCA_023261215.1 Pseudomonadales bacterium
CGGACGCCTATCGTCGTCGGTAATGTCAGCGACCTGGGTTGCCAGTACACCCAATTCTAGTTCGGGTGGCACGCATCGTTTGAGCGCTTCTGGTCCGGTCACGGCGAGATCCAAAAAGGCCTCGATATAAGCAAAGCAGCTGGCAATCAGATATTGATCGACTCCCACAGGGAGTCCCGTGCGCGTAAGCTGCGCGTACTCTCCGCACTCGAGCACCAGTTCCGCTGTGGACTTGGGCTGAGCGCTGAGCGGTAGGGCAAGCATTACACTCATGATGATGAATCGAACCATGGGCCGGTTGGCTCCTAAGTAGACTACCTCGGGTATTCGATTAAACGTGCCAACCGGATGACTGGGCGCCGCTGTGGTTGAGACGCTTCTCGTTCAGTAACATTGATCGCAGACGCTTCGCCCTCAATAACTCGCTTTCTAGTCTGCCTGCTGTATCGAACGAGGGCCTCAAAGGGCCGAATCATTGATAGAAAGCGCGAGAATAAAGTTAAAAAGTTGAGTTGCAAAACTGGGTTCAAGCGAGCCCAACACGTTAGGGACCAACCGTGATCGAAAACACATTTCGCAAAAAGTTAGATGCTGGCGAACCCACGCTCGGCACCCACTTTATGTTGACCGACCCTGATGTGGTCGAGCTCATAGGGGGCGTTGGCCATTTTGATTATGGTGAGTTCACAGCGGAGTATGCTGCGTTTGACCTCCCGCACCTCTACCACTTGGGCAGAGCGGGAGACGCTGCGAAGTTGCCGCTGATGATTAAGCCAGATCAGGCATCGCAAGCCTTCGTGACGCAGGGTGCGCTGGGTGCAGGATTTCATGCGGTGTTATTTACAGACATTAGAACGGCAGAGGATGTCCTGACGGCGCATCGGATCGTCCGTCCCGAAACCCCTTCCGAGGGTGGGCATATGGGCGTCAAACTGCGTCGAGCGGCCCTTGGCAGCTACAACACCGATGCATACATTGAAAGTCTGAATGATGTCGTGTTTTGCATCATGATCGAAAAGCACCAGGCCGTGGAGAATCTGTCTTCCATCCTTGATGAGGCGGTCGCAAAAGGCGTCGACATGGTCCAATGGGGCCCCGCGGACTATAGCTTGTCAGTGGGGGATCCTGCGCTGCAGCGCTCGAAAGAAATCATTCCCATTGAAACGAGAGTCATTCAAGAGACGTTGGCAGCAGGTCTACACCCCCGAATCGAGATTGGCAGCCCCGACCAGGCAACGCGTTATATCGACCTTGGGGTCCGTCACTTCTGCATCGGGTGGGACCGGTTCATTTTGCGCCAGGAGTTGTTGAAGTTGGGCGAGTCTATGCGAGCCATCACCGCGGGTATTTGACGCGCAATACTGGCGTCGCGCGGATCACCGCTTCGTGGGTGAAGTCCGTATAATGCGCAGCGAAGTAAATAGAAGTTAAATATGACCTCTCCGATATTGAGCCTCTCTCTCGGTCGAGACAGTAATGAGCAGAGTCTGGGGGCTCTGATCACATTTTTGGTTTCGCATGACTTGCTCGCGCCCCAGTTGATGAGCCAGCACGGCAGTGCGTGCGCGCGAGTAAAAATGCAGGACCTTCGAGGATCGGAGTTTCTGACCACGGTCTTGGTGGGCGATCTGCGGTCAGAGCATTTGAGTGAGGCCGGTCTGGCTTTTTGCAAGAACTATGTGACGTCCGGGCGATTCGCGGATGACTTGGCGTCGATTGGCGTCGCCGAAAATGAGTGGATTCTCTTTGATCGGCTTTCTGCACGGATGATGTCTGTTTTGAAACCGAAAGCCCCGGAAAGCATCGCTCAATCGGCCAAACAGGTTGTTGCCAAGATTCTCCAGTTCCCCGGCAGACCCAGGTCTTAAGAGAGGCTTTCCCTATCGCTCGGGTTCTGAGCGTGAGATTCACCCCAGCCATGGAGGCTTGAGGGTGGCCGGGTGTCGTGTCAGCATGTGGGCTCACCATGACCTTGAGGCACGCTATGGAACTCGATTATTCACGCATTGACCCTGAGCTTTTACCCGGTCTTGAGGCTTTCCCTGCGCTCGAAATCACGCGAGACAATGTGGTGGCTCTGAGAAATGCGATGTTGGCCAACCGAGCTGAACCGGTGGACTTGCCGATTACTCGAGAGGCGAAAGACATCCCGTCTGAGGATGGCGCTGTACCAATCATCATCTACCGCAAATCAGAGAGAGCCCATCAACCCGCGGTGCTTTGGATTCACGGAGGTGGCTACTTACTCGGATCCGCCGAGGACGATCGGGCGAGGCGTATTGCCCACGAGCTTGACTGCACAGTGGTCTCTGTCGACTATCGGCTCGCGCCAGAGCATCCGTTTCCAGCAGGTCTGAACGATTGCTTAGCCGCCTATCAGTGGATGCAGGCCTCGGGCGAGGCGCTTGGCATTAATGCAAGTCGTGTTGCGATTGGTGGCGCGAGTGCCGGCGGGGGGCTCGCAGCGGGCCTCGCCCTAAAATTGCGCGACTTGGGTGAGCCGCTGCCAGCGCTGCAACTTTTGCTCTACCCCATGATTGATAATTTGCACGATACACCGTCGGGCCAGTACTCAAATCATCCCGTTTGGCCACAGGCAACGTCCTTTGCTGCTTGGGAGATGTATTTGGATGGAACGCCTGGGTTGGAGGCCTCAATCTACGCCGCTGCGACAAGGGCTCATGATTTGAAGGGATCTCCGCCGGCTTACCTGTGTGTGGGAACTGAAGACCTCTTTTATGATGAGGACGTTCAATATGCCGCGCGTCTAAGTCAGGCTGGTGTCCCGTGTGAGTTGGCCGTCTTTCCAGGCCTTTACCATGGCGCGGATAGCTTTATGTTCGAGGCCAAGGTGAGCCAGAGGCTGCACCGAAGCTTGATCAATGCGTTGCGTGACGCGCTAGAAGGCTAGGCTTTCAGGAGTCGTTCCCTCACTGGCTGACACTCGAGGGGCCATGGCATCGCGGCTAATTCGGCTGCGCTTCACCTTCGCCCCATTGGTCAACATCACTTCCGCGGCGCCGAAGAATTGGCAGTAAGTCTCTGAACGCAGCGGGTGTGAGGTTCAGGGGAATGCGGGGGTAGAGATGATGCACGATGTGATACTGCATCCCCATCGACATCAGATTGCCCCATCGGCTCTTGAACCCTCGAGTCTGCCGGTAGCGGTCTTGCTCGATGCCAGGGTGATGAGGCATCCAGCTCAGATAAAACTGAAGGTAGGTCATGCCCAGGTTCAAAGGCAGCCACCAGAGCAGTAGCGCTTCCAGTGCATGGCCAGTCCAGGCCATCGCACCCAGCACGCCAAGGTATAAGAGTCTAATCACAAAGGCATGCAACTTGAGATGCGTCTGCCCCGTCCGCTCGAGTGCATCTGCATAGGCCTGCTGAGCGGGTGAACCCGGCTGTCGCCTGCGGATGCTTTGAACAAAAAACGCAAGCGCATTCGGGGCATGCACATGATAATCCGGGTCTAATGTCGGGTCATTGGTGTGTGCGTGATGCTCCATATGGGTGGCGCGCATCACGCTGTAAGGCTGTGCAAGCGGAACGAGTGATAACCAGCCAAC
>JALRJG010000197.1 GCA_023261215.1 Pseudomonadales bacterium
CGCTGTACAGCATGCTTAGAATGCTGAATCACGACACCACCAATATCCTGTCTGTTGAAGATCCGGTTGAGATCAAAATGCGAGGGGTCTCTCAAACGTCGGTCAACCCAGCGCAGGGCCTCACATTCCCGGCCGTCTTGCGATCAATGCTCAGGCAAGACCCCGATGTCATTCTGGTGGGCGAGATCCGTGATGGCGAAACCGCAGAATTGGCGATTCGAGCTGCATTAACCGGCCATCTGGTCCTTTCGACACTCCATACCGTTGACGCCTTGTCGACGATTTCTCGCCTCGTCGATTTAGGCATCAGCCCCATTCTCATTGCCGATGCCTTGCGCTGCGTTCTGAACCAGCGCTTGGTCAGACAGTTGTGCCAGGCATGTAAATCCGCAAAGTCTGAAGAGCAACTCACCGAAACTGAACGCCTTTTCTTGTCACTCACAAACGATTCACCGGCGATCTTCGGTGCTGTCGGCTGCTCGTCTTGCCGCAACACAGGCTATTCGGGTCGGCTGCCAATCACCCAAATTTGGGAGCTCAATGAAGATGCTCGAACCATTCTGCGTAACGACCCGCACAACGAGCGAGCGCTCAAGGAGGAGGCCGACAGGCGAGGATTGCGTTCGCTCTTTGAATCCGCCAGAGATCTGATCCTTCAGGGTGCCACCAGTGTCGACGAGGCGGTCCGCGTCATCGGCAACTCATTCTGGCAAGCGCTCGGTACCGAGTATTTGGAGGTTCGCGCACAAGGTTCGGACGAAAAGCCGGTTAAAGCGACTGAAAAATTGTTATTGGTCATTGAAGACGATGCCTTAAGAGACCGAATCGCATCGCAACTTGAAGCCATGGACTATGTGGTCACCGCGCTTAAAGACAGTGAGAGTGCCAAAACGCACATTGCTTCGGGGTACCCCGTCGATCTCATGTTGCTCGATATCGAGAGTGCATCAGCCACGCCGATGTCCCAGTTCGATACCCTACAAAGCGCGCTGGCTTACATCGGCATTACGGCGGTTTTATTAATCCCTGAAGGCGCGACCGAGGTCGAAACCTTGCTAGAACTTCACCAGGCAACCGATTGGCTCACCAAGCCAGTCTCTGATGAAGACATCACTAGGAAAGTCGTCTCAGCGCTGCATCGCCGGCATTTATAAACACCGAACGATAGCCCAACGACCCAACCTGCTAGCCCAATAGCGGGAGCCGCAGACTGTCTTCCAGGCCTCGTGGATCGCGCAACCGGGATAACAAGCAATCCCTCCAAGATCCGCTGCGGGTCCAACCTTTCAACGACTGTTTTCCAAGGCGCACCGCTCTACCTTCACTGGCAACGTCCACCCAAAGCGTCAGTAGAGAACAATGCTTGCTCGCGGTTGGATGTGGAGCCGTCTGTCCAGCGTTCCTGGGTCAACTGACCGGCCTTGTAAGCGTAGGTCTCGAAAACAGCGAGGCCGACGTCTCGCCAAGAAGCTACGGTCCGGGCGCAGTCCGGATTGAAACGCTCAGCTTATAGGCGCTCAAGAATCATAAAGGTGCCCATCGCTTTCGCAATCAACCGCGCCTGATCATCCAACACATCGCTCTCGAGCACGGCGGTTCGTTTGCCCTTGTTAACAATGCGGGTCTGACAACTGATCCGACCCGACACCCCAGGCCTGAAATAGTTAATCTTGATCTCGATCGTTGAGCAGATCTGCCCCTCATCAAGTTTCGAGGTCAAGGCGCCGCCCATCCCCGTATCGGCAAGGGCATAGATCACCGCGCCATGGACCACCCCATGAGGGTTTCGATGCTTATCTTGGATTTCGAGCACGGTCTCGCAGTAACCCTCGTTTCGATCCGAGACTGCAAATCCAATCAAGTCAGCAAACGGATGCTCGATGTCTGACATGTGGCACTTCCCTTCCTTTGCGGCGCTTCTTCTGTCCCCAGGGTAAGGGCGTTCCGCCAGCGGCTCTTGCATGGAGGAGGTCTTGGGGATACCCAGAGATAGAGGCCAGCCGCCCAACGCCCGACCGAGTGACCTGCCCACGCACAAAGCAGGTCCAGGAGCAGAGCGTCAAGCGCACTTCTGAATATTAGCGCGAGGTTTCACACCCCTGACGTGAGTCAGGGCCTAGCCTGAACAACGATCCAAATACTGCACTTTCAACTGCCGGATATTTCGGTAATTAAAATTGATGACCTGGTTAAACGCTTGTAGCTGCCAGCGCCAATCATCCTGCAGTTCTTCTTCGGTCATCCCCAAGTCCGCGCCCAGCCCTTGAGCGGCTTCCCAGCCCTTGATCGCTAATGCTTCGGCATCCTCAAACAAGACCCCTCGATCATCCGCTTTAAGTGCACCCGCCACCATCCGGTGATAGACCGCGCATTTCAGCGCATGGTCATAACGCGCTTTTGGGTCGTCTTCCTCCGCCTGCGATGTGCTGGCGAGCGCTAGCAGCAAGAGTGAGCGAAGACACCACCGGCGCTGACCGCCCAGTAAGATCGAGGACCATTTGATCAACGGTTAAGTGCGCTTTGCTGCGACCGCCGCGGATCTGAGTTGTCCCTCCTCACCCGGGTTGTTCCCTACCCAAACGCAAAGCTGTGGGTCAGCTTGCCGAATCTCGCCACGCAGATGCACACCTTCCTTGGTGAAGATGCCCCACTGATTACCGTTACTCACACGAATATTGTCATCTTCATCGACTTGATAAAGAAAATCAGGCTCAAAAGGATGCTTAATACTCGGCATTACTCACCTACCCACTCAGTCAATTTATGATGCAACCAGCGAACCTTACTCTCCTGGTAGCCGGATAGCACGATCCCAGATTGATAGGTCGCTTCAAGGCCGGCTTGTACCTTCGGCATGTTGAAGGCGTCTTGATCGAAGACTTTGCCAAGGAATCCAAGCACAGTTGAAAACTTCTCACCCTCTTTCAACCAATGGACCTTTGCAGCCGGCGGGCGCTCCCCTTCAAATGGCGCGAGCATAATGCACTCCATGATTGCGGTTCGATGGTCGTCACCGTTGGGACGGAACCGATAAACGATGCCGTTGAAAGCCCCCCAAGGATGGAAGTTTGGAAACAAGGTGTAATCAATCGAGTCCATGAGTTCGGCATCACAATAGAGATCGACGCGCTCGCCTGCGATGGCCCTCAAATTCTCTCGCGTACGATCAGCCATGAAATGGCGGAGCCGCATGCCACTCGGGACTTCGGGGACCGGCGCGTCATGGTCAAGATCCATCATGGCGCGCATTAAGTCATCGTTGCTAACCGTGTCCAGCAGCGGGCTGTGTGTGGCGCCTGGCGTGATGACGCGGGCGCAGTTTTCCCAAATATCCACTTGGCTGTTCACGTCGCCAATGCTGCGCATCACCTGGGGGTGGGTCGCATTCACATGGTAGGCCTCGCAAAATGCCTCTTGAGCAATCTTCCAATTACAGGGCATCACTTTGGCGACATGACACTGCTTGTAGAGGCCCCCTAAATTCCAACGCTCGAACTGGCTCGCCAAGTCTTTAATGTGATCCTCGAAGGGCGCGCAGTTT
>JALRJG010000198.1 GCA_023261215.1 Pseudomonadales bacterium
CGGGGTTGCCGATCGATTCACAAAAAACCGCTGCGGTCTGATCGTCAATCAATGCCGCGAGCGACTCTGGCGCGTCGTTGGCCGAGAAGCGCACTTCGATTCCTTGTTTTGGCAGCATGTGGGCAAACAATGTATAGGTTCCGCCATAAAGCTGTGGCGGCGAGACAATATTTTTGCCCGCTTCTGCAAGCGTCAAAATCGCGTAGTGAATCGCGGCACTGCCAGCGCTCACCCCAAGCGCACCGACGCCGCCCTCCAAATCCGCAACTCGTTTCTCGAGGACATCCGTCGTTGGATTCATCAGTCGCGTGTAAATATTCCCGGGCACCGCGAGGTTAAAGAGATCCGCGCCATGCTGCGCATTATCAAACTCGTAAGCCACTGTTTGGTAAATCGGTGTAGCGACCGAGTGGGTGGTTGGGTCCGTTTCATACCCCGAGTGGATCAGTTTCGTTTCGTCGCGCATGGACATCTCCTCATTGTTGGCAGCCCAACGAACCAAGCTGGGCTTTATTGATAAATACTTCGGATTTCTGATTCATCATCCAGCGCACTGGCTTGCGCGCTTCACGGCCCGAAGCTTATCCCACCTGGGGCGCCAAGGTTAGAGCGATAGGTTCCTTGCTTATAGCCTTTTCTTAGGATCGCATTGGGCCCCTTGGCACTCGAAACGTGCCGCTACCTCTCTCATCGCCTGATGGCGGGCGATTCTAAGGTCAGGCCACCTGCCCGCCACGCAAGATAGAGTTCAACACTCAAGTAAATCTCCGAGCCTAAAGGTTGGGGCTCAGCGCGGATACCGGCATCACAGTCCTGTAATCGTCGATGCAAAGACCCGAGCGATTGCCATTCGTAGCGGTAGAGCGGAAAACCGTTGGGGTGACCTTGGCTGATTAGATCACCCCTCAGTCGCTGTCCTGCACGTTCGTCATGGCATTGACTGCAGGCAAGATTCATCTGCCCTTTACGACGAAAAAAATAGTCTCGACCCGCCTGCCAGAAGGGTTTGACTTCTTCTGTCAATGCCACGTTGACTGGCTGGCCCCTCGCTAACTGGCTCACAAACGCGGTGAGCGAGAGCATCTCTGAAGATTCAAGCGCAAAGGACTCGCGCGCCATCCTCAGTTCTCGACACTGGTTAATCTGCCCTTCGAGGTTAATGAGCGTTTGCTGCGAATCTGACCACCTGGGAAAGCGGGTCGCTGAAGAGGAAAATATCAAATCGCTCGTTTGATGACATGATGCACAAGAGGGTTCTCCTGAATCCGAGGCAAACAATTGGCGACCCCGTTCGACCCAGAGCCATCCTGGATTCTCAAACTCATCGTCCTGTAGGGCCTTGCTTTCTGGCGTCAACCATTCATAACCGGATTGGACGAGCACTGGGTCTAAATCTTCGCGATCAGCAAACGACGTGACTTCGTCAGACCAAAGGGGCGCTGAGAACAGCAACATGACCCACACGATGCCTGGGATACGAATCATCGATTGATCTCTATCGCGCGCTCTGTTTTGAACGCCTTGCCGTTGAGATCCTTCCACTCAAAATAAAAGGTACCCGCTCGATTCACTCTCGCGAAAAACGTCAGAAGAGGATTTGCGGCCATCCCAGGGCCCCAATCCGTTTTAAAAACCACCTGCGACTCGAACCGGCAAGAAAAGTGGGCCACGATGTCTCTGGGAATCGTCCGTCCCATCTCATCGCGTCGATAGCCGCTTTCCATAGGGTGCTGAATCATGGCCTTAATTTCGATCACTTCACCGAGGTCGGCGGATTGAGGGATGGATATACGAATCATTTCACGGGCTCAAATCACGCAGGCGGCTAGGGTCACGATAGCAAAGACGCGCGCTTCGAATACCCGGCCATCATTCATTTTTGCTGCAGCCACGACATGTTGAGAGCCGGCCAGCCTGATCCGAGTTTTGACATGCGCACGACCAGACTCAGGCGTTAGCTCCATCCAGGCGATTTCTGAGATTGGATTCTCTTCAGCGAAGAGACCAATCGCTTGCACATAGTCATCGCTCGTCATCGGGCTGTCGACCCGGATTTCGACCGGGACCGAGTAGCCATTTTCGGTCAGTGCTGGGATTTTCAAAGCCACTCGGTCTTGCGCTCGGATGGCTGGGCCAAACCGAGACTCAATCGCTTCCTGCAATCGATCTTGCCTTGAAGCCCAGGTTTTCACGGGTAGACAGAGCACCGAAACCGCTGCCGCGGACTGCTTGAGTAACTGTCGTCGCTTTAGTGGGCTGTTCATCTCGATGAGCCAACTTGTTCTGATAAATAGCGGACCAAATGCTCAATGGTTTCGGGTGGCAATATGGGCTGACCCACATACAACGTCGCCACTTGGTTCAGTCCGTGTGTTCTAAAGTATGGCGGCATCACCGTTTCTGGATTAAGTCGCGATGCATCAACAATCCGATACCGAATCTGTGCGGGACTCAATCTGGCACCGACATCCGTTAGATCAGGACCGAGATCCCCTTGAAACGGCGCAGCCAGCCCCTCGATACGGTGACACAAAACGCAATGCCCCTGATCTCTTTGGAGAAACGCCTCACGACCGATCTCCGAGCTCGCCTGCACCGGCGAGAGTGGCTCGGTCGTGTCTTGACTCTCTGCACTCGCAGCACTCAAGCAAAGAATGAACGCAACCAGCGGACGAGCGAGTAGAAACCGCTGCTCCCAATTCGTTATAGGCTCAAGCAAAACAGACCTCAGCCGATCGCTCAAACCACGCAGTTGCCTTAACCGCAGTTGCCGCCAGCGACTCTGGGTCGCCCACTTGGCCGGTCTTGATCATCTCGTTCATCACGATGTGTCCATCGGCTGCGCGGTAGGACCCCTTCAAAGCGTGCGCTTGGCTCCGATGAACAAAAGCAAAACATTGATTTTCGAAAATCGGCGCCTCATTCGTGCGGCCACGGTACGTATTCACCCAGGCCCGAGCACATTGCTCCGCTTGGTCAATCCCCGCTGCCGCTGATTTTGGCATCGGCGTTAACAGCGCGGCATCACCGAGCACATACGTATCCGGCAGAAGGTGAGAGGCAAACGTTGATGGGTCCACCGGGCACCAACCGGTGCCATCGGTGAGGCCGATCTTTTCTGCCAAGGCCCCTGCCTTCTGGTGCGGAATCAAGGAAATCACATCTGCGTGATATTGCTCAAAATCGCTGAGGAGTGTTCTTGAGCCGATATCCACCGCAATGATGCGACCTTCATCATCCGGTCCTTGTCGCTCGATATAGCCGCTTAACTCTGATTGCCAACAGGCTTCAAACTCCGGTTGCAAGGAGAAACGATGATTGCTGTCGAGAATTCGCACCTTTGCCCTGGGTTTCCATTGTTTTAGATATCTCGCAATTAAGGTTGCTCGTTCGTAGGGTGCAGGTGGGCATCGAATGGGACCGGGCGGAACCGCCACCAAGACGCGCCCGTTGTCTGGCATGGCCCGAAGTTGACGCGCTAATCGCTGAATGTCCTG
>JALRJG010000199.1 GCA_023261215.1 Pseudomonadales bacterium
ATCCACATGCTGAACCCGGTCGTCGTTGCGGCTAGGCGTGCCCGAAACCAGAGGAAGGTAGACTGAGGGTCTTTGAACATGGTGTGCCTCAGGTGCGTAGGTTGGCTTCGAAAAATATTAGCATGGCCGGTCCATAGATTATGATTTCGGGGCTCTGGCCATGGGTTCAATCGGGTTAACGGATTCCGGCGTGCTCAAGGGGATTCGTCTTCGGGAATGGACCGGGCAAGCCGGAAACCCACATCCTGTCGACCTTCCTGACCGAACTCACGGTAAGCGGACCGGAGCTCGCCAAACCGACCCATGAGAAAGCTTGATCCTCGAATGACGAAGAGATCTCCGGTTTCAGGGCCGGTTCGATCCATCTCGGGCGCGGTTGAAGCAGCCACGCTGTAGCGATCATTAACCCATTCGGCCGCGTTGCCGACAAGGTCAAACAGTCCCCATCGATTGGCGGGGAATTTGCCAACCGGTGCGGGCCCTCGGTAACCATCATCATAACCCTCGACAACGTAAGGCACCGCGCCACGCGCAGATTCATCAGCAATGTTGGCAAAGCGGGGCGGTGGCGGTAGAGACTCTCCCCAGGGGAAAGTGGGCTTCACGTTGTTCTCATCGACTGCGGCCAGCGCCAGCGCCCATTCAGACTCTGTGGGTAACCGGTAGCCATTGGTGACGGGCTGCGTCAGCCGCCACTCGCCGTTAACTTGCGAGTAAGCAGGCTCGAGTTGCTCCTTCTGGCTCAGCCAGTTGCAGAATTCCACCGCTCGAGACCAGGCGAGATTAACCACAGGGCGATCGCCTTCACTCAAGAGGATTCTCCCTAACAGGCCGGGTTCATGACTCGGGTCAAACGCCAGAAATTCTCGATTGGTGACTTCGAACTGACCAAGATAGAAAGGTCGGGTGACCGTAACTTGTCGTTCTATTTCGTTGCTTCTCCGGCCTCGCGCTCGTCTGGGGGCGCCCAATGCGACCTCGCCAGGCTCGATCAGCTGGAGACGGCCGCCTTGATGGGTTTTGATCTGCGCAGGCATTTTTGCAAGCTTCGCGGCTTCAACGGACAACAATTCGAAGGTGAGCCGAGTCGTTTGCCCAGCAATGGGCGTCACCCGTTGATTGATGTCCGCGTAACCCGCCTTCTTAAGTGTCAATTCGTAGGGCTTACTCAACAATTCTTGCCCAAGTGTCAATTGGGGCGCGGCAACACCGTCGAGCAAAATGTCTGCATCCCGTGGGATTACCGAAATCGCCAAGACGCCCAATCGCGGTGTTAGATCGAGAGCCAGTGAACGTGTCTCATTGGGCGAAAGCGATAGATCTCGTTCGGCAGCATCGAATCCGGCTTTCTTTGCCGTAATCGATAGCGTTTCGTCCGGCGCGACGGATGTCGTCAGCGGTGATTGCCCGCGATACTCGCCATTGATCTGAATTGAGGCGCCGCTGGGTTGGGTTGTTACGCTGAGTGTTGCATCTGCGGGCTCAAGCTTGAGGGTCGCTAATGTCTGGGCCACGCCTCGTTCAATGTCGAGGCGGATTTCCTTACTTTTATAACCCGGGCGTGAGAAACGAATGCGTCTCTGACCCTCGAGAATGGGCAACGTGGCGGGCGTGAGCGCGAGCACCTCGTCATCCACGGCCACGTCGGCTGCGGTGGGTGTCGTTGAGACGGTGATCTCCGCCCAAGCAGGCTCCAGGTTCAGGTCAAAAGATTGCTCGATCCGCCGCCCAGTGACTTCGATTTCAAAATCACCAGTGACGAAACGGGGATGACGCAGGCGTACCTTGTGCAGTCCTGCACTCACATCAAACCGTTCAAGCGGTGTAACGCCAACGCGCTGCTCATCCATTAAGATCTCTGCGCCCGCTGTGTTAGCGCTTAGCGTCACGATGCCAGGCAAAGGCTCGAGCGCGAGTTGAATGCTTTGGCTCGGCACATCCTCGATTGTCACGGTCGTCTCGATCGGTGCATAGCCCTCTGCGAAGGCTTTAATTTCGATGGTTCCTGGTCGGATCAGGAGACGATCACCCAATGGATAGTGCCATCCCTTGGTAATCGCAAACGACGTAGATTTCGGTTGCCAATCAAATTGAACCGCACTCGCGGTGAACAGAAACCAGCCGATCACAAACAGCGCGATTGCGGCCATGCTGAGCAAAATCGTCAGGCGGCTCGGTCCTTTTCGACGCGTTTCTGGGTTGAGATCGGGTGCCTCGAAGGGGGTTGATCGAATTGGCGTGTCTTGTTCCATGGACATCAGAGCTCGTCCTTGCAGCGGATGTCGAGATTGATCGACCCGGCCTCCATAGGAACCTCGAAATCGATTCGCGTGTCAACGTATCCGAGTCGCTTGCCCGTTAGCGTATACCGGCCTGGAAAAAGTCTCAGGCGGGTTTCACTGAGGGTGCCCAGCTGACCTTCAGGTCCTGACCTCAGCAGGCGCACAAAGGTCAATCCGTCGGATGTCAAAACCACATCATGCGCGGCTCTGGCAAGCGTCAAGAGTCTTGCAAGCTCGAGTCGCTGCTGATCCATGGCGCCTTTGGGTGCAGCGAGCCGACTCATTGAAACGATCCAGGCTCGAGCGGCGGCGAGTCGTTCGTCACTTTGTAATTGCAAGGGGTCAGCAAGGAAGCCCGCGGCTTCTTCCTCGAGCAAGAGGCGCTCATTGGCTTTCTCTCTTTGGGCAACAAGCGCTGCTGAATTGGGGCTGAGCGCATCGAGACGATCTAAGAATTCCAAGGCTTTAGACCAGGCACCTTCCGTCATGGCCATCTCAAATTCTTTTTGGAGTCGATCCACTTTCTGGTTCGTCTGTTTGCTGGCAAGCTGCGCGAGCCCTTCTTCGGCGTCACCCCGATTAAGGGGTGATGCGAGCGCTCGCTGAAATTGTGTTTGTGCCGTTTCAAAGTCTCCCGACTCGAGCGCGCTGAATCCCACAGACATCCATCGCTGAAACGTCTGCAGGGCAACCGCTTCTCGTGCCTCATTCAGCTTCAATAATGTCAAAGGCCAATCGGGCACTTGTGACTGGGCGTTTTCGAGCAAAGCCAATGCGCCAGCAGGGTTTTGTTGCTCGAGTTGCTCTTCTGCTTGTGCGATGGTCATCATGACGTCTGGCAAGCGCTGAGCCTTTGCCTTTTCTGCTTGAAAAAAGGGCGAGTCCGGGTCGAGCAGGGTCAGGACGTTGTATTGTGCTTCCGCTTGCTTGAATTCATTGCTCTCAAGCAAGGCTTTTGCATCGGCCGCTAAGGCGTCGATGACGGAAGGCATACGGTCCTCGATTGCCGCAACCTCCTCGATGAGCGCCCGATAGGCGTTTAACGAGGATTCCCCCTCCGTTTGGCGAAAAAAGTCATCCGCTTCGATGGCAGACTGATTGATTTTGATAAGCGCAGCTTCATCCCAGAACCTCAAACCTCGATCTTCAAGCGCTAGAAGTCGGCGGAGGAATTCTTCAGCCAGCGCCTCAGCTTGCTCTAAGGC
>JALRJG010000019.1:0-8897 GCA_023261215.1 Pseudomonadales bacterium
GCAAGGGACACAACGGCCAAGCTAAAACGATTGGGCTATGAGGTGGTGGAGGGTGCAGCTTTCGCTGCGCTTCGAGATCTAACCTTCTTTACCGATGTGCTTTGGCGCTGGGAAGGAGATCCAGAGACTCCGCTGACCGGTCATGAAGTAGCAGTGGATTGGATAGGCCGGCTTCGGTACTACCTTGCGCCCGAGATGATGCCCCCGTCTGGCCAGGTTTGGGCTTACGGACAGACGTCACCCGAGGTGGACCGTTTGCCTGCGGTTGAACCCATTAAGAAAGCACTTCTTGAACGATTGAAACGAACGTTCGACCCCGATTCACGGTTTAATGCCGGACGAATGTTCAAGGAATTTTGATGCAAACCTCGCTGGACCCAACGCTTCTCCACCCAGAGACCCTCACAGAGGTTGATCGCATTCTCAGATCCTGCGTGCACTGCGGCTTTTGTACGTCGGGTTGCCCCACTTATCAGTTGTTGGGTGACGAGAGCGACAGTCCTCGAGGTCGCATCTATCTGATGAAACAAGCGTTCGAGGGTGACGCTTCATTCGACGCGATTGCCCCGCATCTTGATCGATGCTTGACCTGTCGTAATTGTGAAACGAACTGTCCCTCCGGCGTCGACTACAGTCGGTTGCTCGACATTACCAAGGGTTTGATGTTCGAGCAGGCGAAGGGCTCGCTTTGGCGCCGGCTTCGCTATGCGGGCGTCAAGTGGTTACTTCGGCAGCGTTGGCTCATGCGGATTGGGTTTGGCATTGGGCGTGCGCTGCGCAGCTTGCCTGGGCTCAAAAATGTAGGTTGGTTGCCATTCCCACGATCGCATGCATTAAGTCGCGTGGCTCAGACGGATTTCAGTGATCGAGAGCAGTCGAGCACACATCGCCCAATATCCAAGCGGACGCAGGGCAAAGTGCTTCTGCTCAGAGGCTGCTTGCAGCACTATGCGACGCCGGGCACGGTCCAGGCCCTAGAACGTATCCTTAAGCGCTATGGCTATGAGGCGACTTATTTAGATACCGAGGCCTGCTGTGGCGCGCTGCCTTATCATATGGGCGACCATGATACTGGGCTGCGCGATCTCTCTGAGCTTGATCGGCAGCTCAAGGCATCGGGTCAGGAATGGGTCGCTGTATTGTCGAGCGCCTCCGGGTGCGCGGCGATGCTGAAACAAATGGATGCGCTGCTCGATCCTCTCGGCGGCACATCCACACGTCAACCACCGACAACTGCTGGGATTTTAGATCCCGTCACTTTTTTGGCTCAATTGCCACCTCTGCCGGTCAAGTCCATCAAAGTGGCAGTGCATCAACCCTGCACCCAAAGCCACGCGCTTAAGCTGACGGGTCAGGTGGCTCAATATCTGGGGGCTTTAGGCTTTGAAATTACCGGCAGTAATCAGGGTGAGGGGTGCTGTGGATCGGCAGGGACCTATTCATTGCTTGAGTCTCGGTTGGCCGCTTCGTTACGCGACCAAATGCTTGGTCAGCTTGAGCGCGCAGCGCCAGATGTCATCGTGACCGCTAACGTTGGCTGCCAAGTGCATTTAGATGCTGTGGGCAAAACCCCCGTCATGCATTGGCTGGAGCTTCTCGATCGGCAGCTGATCTGACCTGGTCTGTATCCTTCTGATTTTTTGTCTCTAAATGTCTGCGAGCAAGAAGGCGAGCAGGCCCTTCTGGGCATGCAGTCGATTGGCGGCTTGATCAAAAATGATGCTTCTTGGATCCCGAACGAGCCCGGGGGTGATCTCGAAGTTATTGTGAATGGGCATGTCGTGCATGATGCGCACGTCCAAATCGCCGACCAGGGATTCATTGAGCTGAAAGGGGAGCATTTCTTCAACCAGGGCTTCCTGCTCACTCGCTTGACCCTCCGCGTTGAAATGCTCCATGTTGATCCAAGTGTCTGTGTAGACGAAATCCGCTGTCGCAATCGCTTCATTCGGGTCTTCAATCCAACGCACATGGTCACTGGCTTGGATGCGCTGCTGCAAACTGCGCGTGGTGTCATCTGAATCAGTGACTCGAGGGGTCGCCAAGGTCAACGTGAAACCCAGTCGATCTGCCAAGGTTGCGAGGCTGTTCGATACGTTATTTTGGACCCCTGTGTAGAGCAGGTGCAGCGCATCAAGCGGTTTATCGCTGTGTTCGGTCATCGTCAACACATCGGTTAGCCCCTGACAAGGATGGTAGCGGTCGCAGCAGCCATTGATGACCGGAACTTGGCTCACGGCCATCATGCGGGCAATGTCGTCCTGACTAAGCAGTCTCGCCATGATGCCCTCTACGTTTCGAGACAGGTACTCAATTTCGTACTCGAGCTCCGTGAGAACGAAATTTGATGCTCGCCAGTCAATAAAGAGCGCGTGACCGCCAAATTGCGTCATGGCGACCTCAAAGGAAACACGGGTTCGAGTGCTGGTTTTCTGAAAGAGGAGCGCGAGCGATTGGCCTTGCAATAGCTGCGCGTAATTCGAAGGATTGGCTTTGATGGTGCGCGCCAGTTCGAGAATGTGGAGTAGTTCTTCTTTTGAAAAATCTACCAAATCGTTGACGTGTCGCATGACGCGAAATCCTTAAATGACCGTGAGCGCGGGAAGGGTGTCTGGACGCTTTAAGGGGTCGGACTTTATTATCATTTGCCGGTGCTGTCCATGAAAACAGGGGGGGATGAGCGGCATGTGCGGAAGACTCAATTTGATCGATGCGCCGATGTATGCGTTTTTCGCGAAATATCTGAATTTGCCACTCCAAATTGACACGGCCTTCAATGTGACACCTACTGAGTCCGTGTGGGCGCTGACTTTAAATCAGGGGGTGTTCGAGGCGACGACCATGCGTTGGTGGCTTGTCCCGAATTGGTCGCAGGGCCCTCAACATAAATTCAGTATGTTCAACGCTCGTGCGGAGACTATTAAAACCAGCAAAGCCTACGCTCAGCCATACAAAAGGCAGCGCTGCGTGATCCCTGTGTCAGGCTATTTCGAATGGCGAGATGTGGATGGCAGAAGACAGCCCTTTAAGATCTCTCGGGACGACGGCGAAGTTCTCCTGTTTGGTGGGCTGTGGGATCAGTGGCATGGGTCTGAGGGCACGATCATCAGCTGCACTATTGTCACGACCGAGGCGCCCGCCTCGATGCAACCCTTTCATCATCGTGCGCCTTTGATGCTCGACGATACCGAATTGACCGAGTGGCTTGATGTTCGAAGTACGGGGGATGCGCTTGACAGGCTCCTTGCGCCCAGCGTGCCTTATGTACTGTCGATCCAGGATGTGGACGCCAAGGGTAATTATGCGCGCAACAAGTCTGAATCAGCGCAGCACGCGGTGGGTGATGCGAGTCATATTCCGGTTTTAACGAGGCCCCGCTGACGCGAGATCATTTCGGCAACGTTCGACGCCAGCGTCTTTTATCTTGCATCTTGCGCAGTCAGTTTTGTCCGCCGGTGCGACTGCGATGAATCGTCCGGGACATGAGACCCTCGCATCAATAGCGGGTCGAGCCGAGTTCCTCTGCACATAGAATCTTTCAACAAAAACGAAATGGTTGAGTGGTCGCGAGGCATTGCCTTTTTGAGGGAACCGTCTTGCTTTTGGCATTGAGGGGGAGTCGGGGTTGTGGTATTCGTGAGGTTTCAATGCTCAGGATGATTGCATGACGCACTATGATCGGTTAGACGCAGCGCTCGCTGACGGCATGGCGATTGCATTTCACGCAAGTCAAGCACCGAACCGTTTAGCCCTAGATTCTGAATTTGGCGCGCGTACCTTTTCCGAGCTCAATGCTCGGGTCAATCAGCTCGCGCGGGTCTTGCGCGGCAGTGGCCTTGAACCTGACGATGGCGTAGCAATGCTGATGACCAATCGTCCTGAGTTCGTTGAGATTTACTTCGCCTGTCTTCGGACAGGGTTGCGAGTGACGCCGATCAATTGGCATTTAACGGGCGATAACGCGGCCTACATCGTCGGCAATTGTGAGGCGAAGGTGTTTATTGCTGATGTTCGTTGCCGTGAGGCCGCCGCGGATGCGCTGGCAGAACATCGAGATCAATTGGCGTTAGCGTTGAGTGTTGGCGGTCATATTGAGGGGTTTGGCGATTACGAAGACAGTCTAGCGCCCATGTCGGAGGAGAATCTGTCGGATCCGACGTTGGGCACGCAGATGCTCTATACCTCAGGGACAACGGGCAGGCCCAAAGGCGTTTATCGGCCTCGTTCGTTGGTACCCCCCGGTGCCCCGAATCGCGCGGACACGGTGACGCGCGCTGGCCTTGCAGCGGCATGGAACCCTGAGTCGGATCGAACGCTGTGCACGGGTCCGGCTTATCATGCGGCGCCTCTTGCCTTCAATATCGTGGCGCCGCTCAACAATGGTGTTGGTACGGTGCTGATGGATAAGTGGGACGCGCTAAGAACACTCGAATTGATCGAATCGCACCAAATTACCCATACCCACATGGTGGCCACCATGTTTCATCGATTGCTGGCGCTGGGCGAGTCGACGCTGTCTCGATATGACGCTTCATCTCTTCGATTTCTGCTTCACGGGGCGGCGCCCTGTCCAGTTCACGTGAAGCAATCGATGATTAACTGGCTGGGGCCGGTCCTTTTTGAATACTACGCCGCGACAGAAGGCGGCGGTGGATTCTTTGTGGATTCGAATGAGTGGTTGACCAAACCGGGAACGGTGGGTCGATCCCCCGAAGGCGCGGATAATCGCATCTTAAGTGACGACGGGGAGCTATTGCCCACTGGGGCGGTCGGGACTATTTACTTCAAGGCGCCCGCGCTCCGTTTTAACTATTTCAAAGATGAGGAAAAGACGGCGAAAAGCTATCGAGGGGAGTTTTTTACCCTCGGTGACATGGGCTATTTCGATGAGGACGGCTACCTGTTTCTCACGGGGCGAAGCGCAGAAACCATCATTTCAGGCGGGGTGAACATTTACCCGCAAGAAACCGATGACGTGCTGCTCAAACATGAGGCAGTGCTCGATGCGTGTACGGTGGGTGTGCCCAATGACGAATGGGGTGAAGAAGTAAAATCCGTGGTTCAGCTGCGAGCGGGCTTTTCGGCGACCTCAGATTTGGCGGAGACGCTGATTAACTTTTGTCGCGAACACTTGCCGGCGTTCAAATGTCCTCGTACGCTCGACTTCGCAGAGGATTTGCCCAGACTCCCGTCTGGAAAAATTCAGCGCGGCTTGGTCAGGGCGCCGTTTTGGGCGGGCCGTGACCGACAGATCTAAGATCGGTGCCCGAGGGTCGAATCCAAGTTTAATGTTACGTTTGGCCGCAGGGTCATTGATCAGTCAGCACCTTAAAACGCCGCAGGAGCCACTGCTTCGGGTCAAGAGAAAGAAGGAATCACTCACATGCAACGCATCCCTCTGATGCCCATAACCCACGCTAAGATCATTCGCATGACCCGCCGTTTGCCGATATTGCTTTGTCTCGCCGCGGCATGGGCGGCGCTGAGCATCCCCAGCAGCTTCGCAGCCCAAGTGGCCGCAAGTCGAGGTGCCCATGGCATGGTGACCTCAACCTCTCGTTTGGGTAACGCGGCCGCGATTGAAGTGATGAAGTCAGGCGGAAACGCGGTGGACGCAGCCGTAACGTTGGGATTTGCCCTAGCTGTGACGTACCCAGAAGCGGGCAATGTAGGCGGTGGGGGCTTTGCCGTTCTGCGTTTGCCCTCTGGGGAGGTGGTGACCTTGGATCATCGTGAGCGCGCGCCTCGGGCGGCGACTCGCGATATGTTCTTGGATGCCGATGGGCAAGCGGTCGCTGAACGATCGCTCAACAGTCATCTAGCCTCCGGTGTGCCAGGTACCGTAGACGGTTTGCTGGCACTCCATGATCGATACGGCTCACTGCCACTCAAGCAGCTCTTAGCGCCGGCCATAGAGATGGCACGCCAAGGCGTTCTAATCGAGCCCGAACAAGTAGATCGTTTTAATGATCTGGCGACGAGGACCTCCCATTGGCCAGCGACGCAGCAGAAATTCACCCAGGCTGGGCAGCCTTTTGTTCAAGGTGATATCTGGAAGCAACCCCATTTGGCCAACACCCTTCAAACGATTGCCGAGAAGGGTCGTTCAGGATTCTACGAAGGTTGGGTTGCGGAGGCGATTGCAGACGAGATGACGCAGGGCGGGGGGCTGATTTCTCTCGAGGACCTTAGGGATTACCAGAGCATTTGGCGCGCACCCATCCACACGGTTTATCGAGGTTTCGATATCTGGAGCATGGGGCCACCTTCATCCGGTGGCGTATTGATTGCTCAAATATTGCACATGCTGGAACCCCATGACTTGTCGAGTATGGGATGGGGCAGTGCACGGCTAGCGCATTTAGTGGTCGAAGCCGAGCGGCGAGCTTACGCGGACCGCGCCGAGCACCTGGGTGATCCGGATTTTTGGCCCGTCCCGGTCGCCACCTTAACCGACCCAGAATACGCGCGCGCGCGGATGCGTGATTTTGATCCGGAGCGGGCCTCCCTCAGTCTCGAGATCGGCGCGGGTCAAGGGCTCGTGGAAAGCGAGAACACCACGCATTACGGATTGATTGATAAGAATGGATTGATGGTCGCAATCACCACGACCCTAAACAGCAGTTTCGGTAGTGAACTGGTCATCCCCGAGACGGGGGTGCTCATGAACAATGAGATGGATGATTTCTCGGCTCAACCGGGCGTGCCGAATCAGTTCGGTCTTCTAGGCGCGGAGGCGAACGCCATCGAGCCCGAGAAGCGGATGCTCAGTTCGATGACACCGACTTTGGTAACGCGCAATGGCGAGCCCTTCTTGATCACTGGGTCTCCAGGTGGCTCAACCATTATTACCACGGTCCTCCAAGTGCTGATGAACGTCATTGACCATAAGATGCCGCTGGCAGAGGCGGTGGGTCTGCCTCGGTTCCATCATCAGTGGTTTCCGGATGCCATCCAGTTCGGCCCCCGGGCGCTGAGTCCAGATACCCTGGACTTGCTTCAAGCAAAAGGCCATAAGCTGGCGCCCAGAAGCGAAATTGGTGATGCAAACTCAATTTTGATTAAAGATGGGACTTATTGGGGCGTCAAAGACCCTCGGGAGTTCGGTTCTGCTCTCGGCTATTAGCGCCACCAGGCGCGAGGCCGCATTGACCTAGAAGCTCGCTCAAATCTTTCGCGTGACGCTTGAGTCGTTCGCGCGCTGAATGGATAAGTGCTGACCGCTCGCGTCGAAACTGTTCTAGCTGGGGAGACTGACCCGTAATCAGCGTTGCCTCTATTGAATCGACGAGCGGCAAGATGAGTTGGGTCATTTTAGTTAAACGATTGATTTCTTTTTGAAGCGTCCCCGCAAAAACGTGGATGACCAAACCCTCGAGCCGTTTCGCTCGAGCGTTTGGCATGCCTTGGTAGCAAAGAGGGCGATCTTGAGTGAATACAGCAAGGGTTCGCTCTGCGACGGCTAAGTGATCCAAGACATCGGCCCAGGCCTCGATGATTTGGCCGCCCAATCCAGAGCGAAGGGGTTGTAGCACTTCGTTGATTTCCGTTGAGGTCACTGTTGAGGCCCCTGATTTAAGGTGCCGAGAGAGTTCCAATAGCGAGGCCAATGCCATGGCTTCCGTGTGCGCGCCTTCGGGTTCAAGCGAGCCGAACCGTCCAGGTCGCCAAAAAGTCATTAACTCATCGCTATACAAAATTGAGCGTTCGATTTGGAGTGCAAGGCGCCCACGTTTGGTTGCTAGGGCACGTTCAATGACCTGAGCAAGGTCTGGATCGCTCGGCTTGAGGGTGTCGATGCAGGCTGGCGCAAGTTCAATAAAACGAAGTTGAAATTCAAGCCGCCCAATAGGGTCGGCCCATCTTCCGAGCGAGTTGTTCTGCTCAGAAAGCACCTGGTGAAGTGCGCAAGCGTTGAGCGAGAGATAGTCGAGCAGGCCCAAAGATTGTTTAGATTCCTGCACCGATTCGAGGTCAATGTACCGTTGGCGTCGATCAATACTTGGTCTAGCAATCGGGCTCATGGGCAGAGACTCGATATCGAGCGTCGCTTGGAGGCGGCTGGTATAAGTCTGAAGCGCATCCTGAATCGAAGGTGGACTGCAGGCCGCGAGGGACCAGACGGCGAGAATCAGGGCGCGCTGGCAGAGCCAGAGCCCTGTGCTGGGGCTAAGAGACGTTCTCTTTGATCCCCATGATGGTTGGTGCTCTGGCGGTTTTGCGATGTCGAGATGGCGCTTGCGCTGTGTTTCTTTGAGCGCCAAAGCCCTTTGCGGGGTGAGAAAGTGGAGCGCCATCACCTTGCCCGAGCGGCTGGAGTCGAGGCGGTAACGTCGAAGCGGTGCTCGACGAGGGCACGCCGGATGCTTGGTGTACAATGCGCGCGAATTATCACGAAGAGCATCCTGTGGATTTATCAGCATTCAAAGCTTACGACATCAGAGGTCGAATTCCTGATCAGCTTAATGTCGATTTGGCGGAGCAGATCGGCTTAGCTTACGCCGCTTGGTTGAAGCCTCGCAATGTGGTGGTTGGGCATGACATCAGGTTAACAAGTCCAGAATTGACCGAGGCCGTCATCAGTGGGCTCCGAAAAGCCGGCGTCCATTGTCATTTCATCGGGGAGTGCGGAACCGAAGAGATCTATTTTGCCACCGACCATTTCGAAATGGACGGTGGGATCATGGTGACCGCAAGTCACAACCCCAAGGACTACAACGGGATGAAGTTCGTGCGAGAGCAGAGTCGGCCCGTGAGTGGAGACGATGGGTTAGGAGAGATTCGTGCGTTGGTCGCGTCAGGGCAACTGAACGTTCCGGCCAATCAAGCACAAGGCACGCGCTCTAACCTAGATCACCGGCCGGCTTATATCGATCACTTGTTGCAGTATGTTGACG
>JALRJG010000019.1:8907-12466 GCA_023261215.1 Pseudomonadales bacterium
CTCAAACCGCTCCGAATCGTGACCAATGCCGGTCATGGCGGCGCGGGCACGGTGATCGATGCGCTCGAACCGCATCTACCCATTGAATTTATTAAGATTCATCATGAGCCGAACGGTCACTTCCCGGAAGGTGTCCCCAACCCGTTGCTGATCGAAAACCGCGCACCAACAATCGAAGCGATTCGCTCCTCTAAGGCAGACTTTGGTATTGCGTGGGATGGCGATTTTGACCGCTGTTTCTTCTTTGATCATGAAGGACGATTCATTGAGGGTTATTACATGGTGGGGCTCCTGGCGGCTTCGTTTCTAGAGCGCGAACCCGGCGCCGCGATCGCTTATGACCCGAGACTGACCTGGAATACAGAAGACATTGTTCGTGAGGCTGGGGGGCGGCCCATCATGAGCAAGACGGGGCATGCGTTCTTCAAGGCGACTTTGCGCCATGAAAACGCGATTTACGGTGGTGAGATGAGCGCCCATCACTACTTCCGAGATTTTGCATCGTGTGACAGTGGCATGATTCCCTGGCTATTGGTTGCCGAAATGATGTCTAAGCGAGACCAATCGCTTGCTGAGTTGGTTGATGCTCGAATGGCTCGCTATCCAGCAAGTGGCGAAATCAACCGAAAGGTCGAAGATGCGAGCGCGACGATCAGCGAGATCCGGGCAGCGTTTGAAGGCGATGCAGAAGGCGTCGATACCACGGATGGCATTAGCCTCTCATTCGCGGATTGGCGGTTTAATCTGCGCATGTCGAACACGGAGCCGGTCATCCGACTAAATGTGGAAAGCCGGGGTGATGTCAGTCTGATGGAAGAAAAAACTGAGATGCTATTGGGTATGATCGGTGGCAACCTTGCTTAGCCGCTCCGTCAGCGTCCCCAGCGGCCATCGGACGGTCCGCTTACGGTGAGTTGGCTTGGTGGACTTTTGGGGGGGACCCTGGGCTTTGCGATTGGCGGCCCAATTGGTGCCATTCTCGGTGCGATTGCCGGCAACTCGATCGCTGAGCGCTCTGGCCAGACGTTCGATCAAGCCTCTAAGCAAACGATCTTTTTTACGTCCTTATTTGCCATGCTGGGTAGCCTTGCCAAGGCGGATGGCAGAGTGTCTAAGGCTGAAATTGCGTTTGTCGAGAAACTGATGCGTGAGCAATTGCGCTTGGATTCCAGCGCACGTCAGGTCGCCATCGAGATTTTCAATGAGGCAAAACAACGACCCGCGTCCTTCGAAGCCTATGCGCGACAATTCGCAGAGGTGTTCCGCAGCGAGCCGGAACAGGGCGAAATGTTACTCAGATTGCTCTTGCAAGCCGCGATGGCTGACGGCGAGCTGCATGACGACGAAGTGCGTTTTCTTCGAGGTGCTGCCGCACAGTTCAGACTCGAGCAGGTTTTTGAACAATTGCTGAGTGGGCTGTCTTCGGAGGGGGCAGTTGATCGTCTGGAGGCCAGTTATGCCCTACTCGAGAGCGAACCCAGCGACGATCTGGCAGTGATCAAGAAACGATATCGTAAGCTGGCGATGAAATATCATCCAGATCGCATTCAGAGCCAAGGTTTGCCTCCAGAATTGATCCAAGCCGCCGAAGCTAAATTCAAAGAAATTCAAGATGCGTATGATCGAATCGAGCGCGCGCGTCATTAGCCTCGTCACACAAAGTACATGTGATGCATACCGCGCCCCTCCTCGGTGTGCGCGCTCCCCTTCAAGACGTTTTTTCTTCCCCCTGCGGCGCCGTCGCTAACCAAATTTAGGGGCAAGGCAGGTCCCCTGTGAGCTATCTAAAGGAATCGCTCACGAGCCGAGTGCTTTCCATAGAACTGCCGTTCGATGCAGCATCGATCGCCAATAATGAGCTTTGGTCGCTGAAATTGGTTGCGCTAACAGCAGGGTCGGGGTGCGTGCAACGAGAGGCAAGAAGGATCGAACGTCAGCCATCAATCGATCCATACTGAGCTTGCAGTGGGGCGAGAGAAGGCGTTGGCATTCAGTCAAATAGTACGTTAAGCACTCACCGATGCGGTTCAAGTCCAATTGCTCCGCACTGAAATAGAACGCAAGGTCAAAGGCTGCCGGCCCCCAGCAGTAATCCCCCCAATCGACGATAGGACATCCGAGCTGAGGCAAGATATTGCCGAGCCGAGCGTCACAGTGAATCAAACCCAGGTGATTTGGCTCAAGATCACCTTGATCAACTGCGATTTCCTCCCCGAGCGAGACGAACAGGTCAGCGGTGTCGGAGCCCAGGGTTTCACGCATCAATTGGTGTTCATCACCATTGATGGGACCCAATTGCCGCACATTGTCCTCGAAGCGAAAGGGAATCTTTGAAGGACTGATTGGGCTCGCGTGCAACGCAGCGAGCGATGCCATGGCCGCTCGGTGAATGGTCAACGGATAGTCCCGCTGGCGGGTTGCATTTTGAGTCTGGGACGGATCTTGGTTTGATTGGATCTGCGATTCGACGGGAGGGCCCATCTCTCGGTATGCGCCTCGGTCAAAATTTGTTGAGAGGTCTTCGAGTACAAGTATGCCGCCCACGGTCTCTGGGGCGTCATCGAGGAAAAAAGCCTCGGGGGTTCGAACGAGCACCTGTTGACGGACCGATTTATAAAACTGCCACTCCCTAGAATAACTTTGAAACTGCCGGTCAAGGGCTCCGCTAAGGCTCTGGATTTTGATGAAGACGGTAAAAGGCGCTTCTACGCCCCTCTCATGAACGTGGGCCCGGAACACACGGGCGACATGCCCACTGTGGATGGCTCTAAGCTTGAGCAATCGCCATTGACCCTGTGATATTTCGAGAAGATGGGCACGGATGTGCGCTGTGACGTTCGCGTCCACCAAGTCGCGGGTCTAGTCGGATGGGAGGGGTGAAAGCTTGAATTCGACACTGCGTACGGTGTCCCCCTCGCCATTCTTGATTGACGCGAACACGCGCCGAGCAGGCCAATCAATTTCCAGCATGCCGTAATTGGCATCATAGAAGGGCTGCCCGAGTCGGTAGGGTCCTGGCTCGTCCGAAAGTTCGCCCAAAATCGAGGACAAAGGAAGATTGAGCGAGGAGGCCGTGATTTCCAGCAAGGGCGCTTCACTCCGCTGGTTGTCGTAGTAGATCCCGGCCATGTGACGGTCGCCAGAGAGTATCAGGGTACTACCCTGCGCTTGGGAGAGCAGCGTCATCAGCCGTCTCTGCTCTATCGGAAGAAGCCGCCACGCTTCCCAGGCATGGCCATCCGCCAGAAACTGGACTGAACTTGCAATCAACCTCAAGTCTGCAGGTTGCGCTAATACCTCTTCGAGCCATGCCCATTGCGCTTCGCCCAGCATTGATTGATTGGGATCATCTGTCGGTTCATAGCGCCCGTTGCTTGGAGGAATGATGGGCTTTCGGAGCGCCGTTCGAAAGAAACGGGTGTCCAAAAGGATCAATTGGACGCTTTTCCCACGCTCCCCAAATCTGATCTCGCGATAAATGCCGGGTCGAGCGGTGCTCGGATCGTCCGAAGGGATAGCCCAAAAGTCTTCAAAAAGCGCCTCAGCTGCCCATTTATGC